>CAZHNR010000010.1:0-21914 GCA_964534065.1 uncultured Methanosarcinales archaeon | reverse complement strand
GTAAGAATTTCAGCCATTTTTCCTCGAAGCGTAGAATATCTGTTTTGTTTATCTCCTTCAACAATTACTTTTTGTAATCTGTTCGCATCGTTTGTTTCAAGAATCTCTTCAAGTAATTCTTGTTCAGATTGTTTTCGAACAACATGATAAATGGACTCTTTATCTCGAGGAGTAAGTCTTTGCAGTTGTTCCGGTGAAATATATTTATGATAAATAATCGCATCGACACTATATTTATTATATGCTTTAGGCTCTTTATGCACAGGGTTATAATGCGACATGACTCGAAAAATATGAGGGTTCCAATCAATTCCTGTTTCAGGGTTACGGTACGTATCTCCCCAGTATTTAAGAAATAGTTCTTTTTTATTTTTTAACTGACTTCGTTTTTTATGGTGTTTACAACCAACTTCAATAAATGCAAAATTGAGATGTTCTCCCCCAATTTCAACAGGATACGAACGTAGCTTCCTTGATGTATTAGCTTCAGGGAAAACGAAATGTGTAGTCACAAAGAAGATTTTATTTACTGAGTATAAAAATTTTGCTACTTTTTTCCGGATTTCAGGCAAATGCCTATTTTAAACCCCTTTCTTCAGTAAAACTAAGCAATTCTTGTTTATATGCAAGGAAAAAACAACTATGAGGTACCAAAATGGGTTTATCAAATAAAAAAGAAGAACAACTAAAACAAATGCCACGAATTGAAAGTGGATTTACAAAAAGCAAAGATGGGAAGTACATCATCCATAAAACTACCATCACAACCATTCGTCCAGTACAATACTTTGAGAAAGTACTCGACAATGAAGGAACTGCAGAGGTACAAATGAACCTAGGCAGCGAATTCCTAGAAGAATCCGCCTAAGGGCGGTATTTTTTCTTTTTTTTATCTAGTATAAAGGATCTTTTCCTTGAATAGTACTTTGTATTTTTTCTGTCATTTCTTGATGTAGTTTATCTCTTTCCCCAGTAAATGAAGGATTGTGGTTAAACATATATTTTTTTATTGCTTCCATATTACCTGGCACTATTCCATATGAAGACATTTTTTGTTTATAAAATTCAAGAATTATTTCTTCACTAAGTACTCTATTTCTAAGAGCTTCTTTATCTACAATACCATTTGGACTTTCAAGAAATGTTATTGCATAACTCTCAGGAGGAAATACTAATTCAAAAACATATTTTGCTTTTGGCATATGAAATGAAGAGGTAACAACTGTAAACTCTTTAATTTGTAATTGATCTATAATTTCAGTTCTACAAAAGTATGCATTCGAGAATGTGTCTCTTGACTTTTCTTCTAAGTATATATTTTCCCCGCGGAATCCTTTTTGAAGTAAATATGCTTTTCCAACCCTAGCTTCAGAGGTATGACTAATTTCTTCTAATTTCCTGTACGATTTGTCCGATGAGCAAATAATATTATCTTCTTTAGATATGTATTGTAAGGCAGTATCGAACCTTTGTCGAGTATGCTCATTAAGAGAAAATTTTTCTGAAAGACCCCCTCCTAGTATGATGTATGTGTTCATAATTTATTCAAACCTGCTTGTTTTAAGAATAATAAAATTTCTTCTTTAGTAATTCCTTTGAAGATAAGTACTGTGATAATATATGTTAATATTCCTCCTATTCCTCCCAGAACTATTTTAAGATATATGTTTGTTAATATGCTCTTAATTAAAAAAACAGTAAGGACACATAATACTGAAGAAAGTGAAAATACTATTGCCTTTTTAGTTGGAAATAAGTAGGCCATTTCTTTTCGAACGTGATAAATGCTTAACATATACATAATTGCAAAGGATAAAGCTGTTGCCACCGCAGCTCCATTATAACTATAGTAACGGATTATGATTAAATTAAGAAGTATATTCACTAAAGCACCGATAAAAGTAATTTTAGCAATACTTATTGTTTTTCCTAAGCTTTTTAGAATAGTATTGGTTACGGTTCCAAGTATGTGGAAAATCGCTCCAATAAGTAGAATTTTTGCAGCTATACTTGCTACTAAGTATTGGGAACCAAATAAGATAGTTATAATTTGTTCGGTAAAAATTACTAGAAGTGAAAAAATAGGAAGAGAAAAAAGTAAAAGATAGGTATTTATTTTTTTAACTCCTATTTCTAGTATTTTTTTTTGTTTACTATGCCAAAGTTCTGCAAAGAAAGGGAAGAGAACTGCATTCATAGTATGTCCTATTATCATAATTATACTTGCTATAGGAATCGCAATATTATAGAAACCAACTGCAGCCAAACCTGAAATGGATGTTAGGATGAGGATATCGCTGTATGTCAAAAGTGAACTTGCAAGCCCTGCAAAAAGAAGTGGGATGCCAAAACCAAAAATTTTCTTCCTAACGTGTAGTATTTTTTTTGTCCTGGTTTGTTTAAATTTAATCAATTTTAGAACTTTCGGTAACAGTATAACAATCCAAAAAATATAAATGAGAACATATGGGAGAATAGCTCCAAATGGACCTAATTCGTATTTAAGGAATAAAGCAGTTAGGATGAATAGAACTATGACTTTTCCTGAGTTTATCAAACCAATAATATAGAATTTTTGATACGCTTTGAAAATACTCGTAATAACAATATCCAAGGGGCTTAGTAGGAGAGAAATGCCTATAAGTATGATAAGAACTCTCGCTTCGACTAAACCCAGATAATTTTCTGCTATGCTTTTCGAAAAAAGTATAAGTAAAAAACAAACAGTTGATGAAATAAGGAACTGATATTTTGAAGTTTTAAGAATTATATTTTTTATCTTTCCGGTTTCTTGTTTTGTTCTATATTTAGAAATATAATTAACTAGTGATTCGCCAAGCCCCATCGTAACAAAAATTGCGGCCACCCCGAGTATTGCAATAACTGAATAGACAAGTCCAAATTCTTCAGGTGTAAGATTTCTTGCTAGTATGAGACGCAGAAGATATGAAAATATACTACCTAACAAGCTGGCAATAACAATTATTTTGCTTCCATTAATTATTTTGCTAGCATAAGTACTCATACAAGTCATATTCACTTTTGTATTTATAAATATACTGAAGCTAATCTTTATAAATCCCTTTCAATTTTAGCCTTTTATGTATAAGAAATTAGTAATTGCCCCTCATGCTGATGACGAAGTCCTCGGCCCAGGAGGTATTTTGGACAGCGAAACTTTTGTTTATTTTGTTGGCATAGATGAAAGTATGCTTCCTGGTAGAATTCTATCTGATACTAGTTCACGAATTTCAATGGAAGAGCGAAAAAAAGAAATCGACTCTGTAGCTAAGCACTTTGGTTTTGACTATGAAATTAATTATGATAATAAAGTCAACAATTATCATCCAGTAGACTTAATTAATCAATTTGAAGAACTTGTGAATAAAGTGATGCCTGAAATGGTTTTTATTCCTTGTCCGAGTTATAACCAAGATCATAGGGCTATTTATCAAGCTTCTCGAACGGCTCTTCGCCCGCATGATAAGAATTTTTTTGTAAAGAAAGTATTGCTTTATGAGCAGCCTCACGCTCTCATGTGGAATGATTTTGTCTTCAAACCAAATTATTTTGTCTCTATTGATATAAAGCGAAAAATAGAAGGATATAAACTACATAAAAGTCAAGTGAGGGGTATGCGTTCTTTTGATATGTTAGAATCTATGGCTATTGTACGTGGAAAATCTGCAAACTCAGAATATGCAGAAGCGTACCAGATTGAAAGGTGGGTTGAATGAATATTGCATACTTCGGGTACCGTCAATGGGCTGAAGAAATCTTAGAAAACATTAAAGAAAAATCTTCTGCTTCAATAGATAGTTTTACTGTAAGCAACTCGGAGTACTTGAATAAAAAAACCACTATAATTGATCCTCGAAATCTAAGTAGTGAACTGACAGGCAAGTATGATGTGTCTTTCTTCTATGGGTGGTCTTGGATAGTTCCTGAAGAAGTACTAGAATCTACCCTTCCTGTTTGTCTTCATCCTTCTCCTTTACCTAAATACCGAGGAGGAAGCCCCTTACAACACCAAATAATTAATGGTGAAAGTGACAGTGCAGTCACTCTTTTCAAAATGGGTTCGGGAATAGATGATGGTCCTATTATTAAACAGACACCTTTTAGTCTTGAAGGAACGTTAGATAATATTTTTGATCGTATGGTGGAAGTTGGGACGGAAACTTCCTTAGAACTTATTTCTAATTATCAGCAAGGAATTCTTGAAATGAAAAATCAGGATGAGAGTTTGGCAACAAATTATAAGCGGCGAAAACCTGCCCAGAGTGAGATTACGAAAGATATGTTGGATAGTTATTCTGCAAAGCAAATGTATAATTTTATTCGGGCTCTTCAGTCACCATATCCTCCTGCATATATTACGCAACCTGATGGAAGCAAATCTTATTTTATCTTATCTTCTGATAAGTGATTTGAACCTTGAAAAGAAATAATTGAGAGTATCTTTGAATGATTTCGAGTAATATTTCTTATTTGAAAAATCTATAAATTTTGATTGTTTTCGATAGTATTGTATTTTTTTTCTTTCTTTGTAGATTCTACCTAGAATCCTTGGCAGCAAAAACAAGTTTTTTTGATAAGTAAGTAATAATAGATAATTCAGAGTATAGGGGATAAATGATAATACTAAATCCTGAGAACTATAATGTAAAAGAACTACTTTTAATTTATTTGCATTCTTTTGAATTTCAAATTCTTTATTTTTAGTTCCTTTTTTGAAATTTTTTATCACAGCACCGTGTTCTTTATGGAACAGAATGGAGCCCATTGTACGGTATATATTGACATTGTATGTATTAATTAGTCTTGCCCCATATTCTCCATCTTCATGATATAGAAAAAATAAATCATCGTTGTATCCTTTAGTACGAATATAGAGTTCTTTTTCAATAAAAAAACAACCTACGCCTTGGAAAGGAAATATTTCATTAAAGCAAATGTATTCTTTGAGGTCTTTAATTTTAGAGTTTACTCGTTGATATTTAGTATTTCCAATTCCTCGAATGTATATTGGCTTGTATTCAAATGAAAATTTCTTCCTTTTTTCTTTATAATCAACAAGAAGGGGCGTAAGCACTGTTTTTTCGCTATTATTTTTTTTTTCTTTCATAATTTTGACTAAATTATTTATCCAGTCTGAACTAAGAGGAAACATATCATCATTCATCACCATGAGATATTTTCCGTTTGCTTTTGGTACGGCATAATTTATTGATCCACCCCATCCTAGGTTTTTACCGCTTTTTAGGACTTTTACGTTTCGATATTTTTTCTTCTCAATATACTCTTCTGCATAAGCACTATTGGTATTATTATTTACAATAATATATTCGAGTTCGCCTTTGGTGACTTCGTAAAGCTTGGAGAAACATTCTTCAAAAACTGTTTTATTATTGTATGTCGCTATAATTACTGATACAAGGGCTTTCATTTTTTATCCATTTTTACTCTATATAATACGGCGCATAATGAATACTTAAACTTAAAAAATAGGTTGTAAATTAAATTAGATATATACACAACTGGTAAGCTATCAATTATTTTTCGTATAAATTTTCGAATAGGTGGTGTTTTGGAATTGGTCACTTGATTGTTTTTGATTCTAGCTTTTTTTGATGATATTTTTGATATAAGAAAAGCTGCTAACTGGTTTTGTTCTGGTATAAAGTTAAAGTTTACAAATTTACATTCTAACTTATTATCCTTCGATATTCTTTCAAAAGACTTGCGAGAAAGCCAAGATGTGTGAATTGGAGGAGCTTCTGTTTTCCATATTTGGTTTGTTTTTATCTTTTTCTCAGGTGTAGATATTATGATTTTTCCGTTCTTTGCTAGTAATTTTTTGCATGAATCTAGAAATGGTTTGACTTTGGGGAGGTGTTCAATGACTTCTGTTCCAATTATTATGTCGTACTTTATTTTTGAATTCTTTGAATATTCTTCAATTGTAGTATTAAAGTAGTGCTTTCCAAAATTTATTTGCGCATACTCTATAGCTGTCGCTGAAATATCGAGTCCAGTACAATCGTAGCCTTCTTTGTTAAATGCATAAGTCAGGTAGCCCATTCCACAGCCTATTTCAAGTATTCTTTGCGGCTTGACTTTTTTTACCACTTTTATTGCCCCATAATACCCGCTTTCTCTTCTTTTTAAATAGTTTAAAGGTTTTTTTGCAGAGATTATTTTAGAAGCTATTTTTTGGTAAACATCGTAGCCTGGAACTTCTTGTGAATAGATCTCATCATAAATTTTGGGGTTTAGAGTTGATGTATCTATAAATTGTCCATCACAATCTTTACAGTAAAATATTTTGTATGAAGTCCCATCTACGTAGCCTGGTGTTTTATCTGATATTTGAATGAAATTTTTGCTTTCACAAATTATGCATTTCATTTGATGTCACCTAACAAATACTGTTTCATTCTATTGACATCTTCATTTACTTTTACAGGATAAATAATCTTTCCAATCTCAGTATAGTTAGATCTTAAAATTCTATCTATCCCTGGTGAAGTTTCATAAGGGGTTATTTTTATTTTTTTATTATATACTTTGCTAAATATTTGTAGTAATTCATATTTTGATACTTTGTCTTTTGGGATAACGTGATGAACGAAGTTATTTTTTCTCAGTTCCTCAAAATGATTCTCAGTAATTATTTTTTCACATAAACGTGCAAATTGGTATGTGGTCACACCATTCCAATAATGGTTCGTAAACCCTTTTACTTCGCCTTCTTGTGCGAGGAACCATTCAAGTAGGCTTGCAAAATGTTTCTTTTCTGGACCAATAATTGAACACCTGAGATGAAGTGTTGAAGGTAATTGAACTTCTCCCAGGCTTTTCGTTTTTCCGTAGACATCCAGGGCATCATGCAGGTCATTTTCTGTATAATTTCCTTTTTCTCCTGAATAGACACAGTCTGTCGCTATTTGTATGAGTTTGACATTATTTTCTTGGCAGTAATTAGCGAGTCGATGAGGGAAAAGAGCATTTACTTCAATTGCGTTTTTAACTCCTTCTTGGTTGTCATCTTTGCAGTATGGTTTGATAATGCCTATGCAGTTGATGATGTAGTTAGGTATGTTGTGGATTTGTTGAGAAATGGGTCTTAGTGCATCAAAAGTCTTTTGTTCTTCGCTTGGTGTTCTTGCATATGCATCAACTGAAAGTTCATTATTTTTCTCCAGCACATCATTTACCATCCACCCTAACATTCCTGAAGCACCAAGTACTGCAACTTTTATTTTTTCCATTGTTCCCTAGTAAAATAATGTATTAATTCTTGTTTGGATAAATGTTCTAATTCTTTTTCTGGTCTTTGGCTAAGAAATCCTTCTTTTTGAAGCATTTGCTTTATCTGTTTTTTACTTAAAAAGATGTTCTCTTTGGAGTTATATTCTTTCGTTAGATTTTTTCCTGGCCACTTTTTCTTGAGTTCTGAATAATTAATGGTAGGAAGTGTCACATAGTAGTTGCCATATTCGATTGCTCTTGATGCCTCATAGCGTGAGACAAGACATTCATGATACTTCTCTCCTGGTCTCACACCAATAATTTTTACTTTGGTGTCTTTATTTCCAATTTCTTCAATCATTACATCAATTAAATCAGTTATTTTGAAGCTTGGCATTTTGGTAACAAAAATTTCCCCGCCTTTGGAAAGTTCCACTGCTTTGAATATGAGTGATATTGCCGATTCAAGAGTCATGATATATCGCGTCATATCTTTACTTGTAAGCGTAACAGTATTTGTTTGTAGGATTTGATTTTTGAAAAGGGGAACCACTGATCCATTTGAACCTAGTACATTTCCTGCTCTGATGCAAGTAAATTTGGTTTTACTGGGTTTGTAGTTTCCTCCGATAACAATCTTCTCTGCCATTGATTTAGATACACCATACGTATTAATTGGATCAACAGCTTTATCTGTTGATACGAGAACAAATTGTTTTACTTTTTGAGAAATTGCACAATCCACAGCGTTTGCAGTACCTTGAATATTTGTTTTGAATGTTTCTTCAGGGTTTTTTTCACATACTGGCACGTGTTTCAAAGCTGCTAAGTGGAAAACTAAATCTTTTCCTTCCATGGCTTGTTCAAGCATACTATAATCTCGAATGTCTCCAATTACAAATCTTAGTTTTGGAGAATTGAATTTTCTTTGCATTTCTACTTGTTTATGCTCTCCTCGAGAGAATATTGTAATTTGTTTAGGATTGTGGTTTGCGAGTATTTGTTTTGTGAGTTCTTGACCCCATGAGCCTGACCCTCCTATTACTAGGATGTTTTGATTTTTTCTCATTGTATTTCCCCTTTGAAGGCGAGTGAATTATATGTTTCATACCATAAAGCTAGACAAAGAATTTCTATAACTTCGTTTTGAAAAGCTCGCTCCCCATTGTAGTACTTTTCTACTATTTTGTAGTGGTCTTTTAATTTAAAAAGCTTTAGTTTGGAGTTTTTAACTATGGCAAGTATTTCTTCCTTGTCGTTTTCCAGAAGGGATGTGATATCGAATCCGAATCCGAATCCTCTCTTCTTAGCGTATGCGTATTGCCTTATGTATTTTTCGAGATCTTTTTTAAGAATAAATTTGGTAAATCTTCTTGTCACTAGTTTCAATTTTTTTCGAATTGGAAGCTGTAGTGAATACTCTATAATGTGTTTATGTAAAAAAGGACTCCTAATTTCCATTCCGTTCATAGAACTTGCTAAATCGCTTACAATAGTTATTGAGTGCTCATTTTCGATGCGTAGGCCTAACCAACTGAAAACATCAACTAGTTTGGTGCTAGGTATTTCTGATGCAATTTTTTTCATTTCATCTTCATAGAGAAAATTTCGATATTTTTCTTCTACGTAACTTTTATTTTGTATTTTTTGATGATACCTTGTGTTTTTTATCTGGTAAGGATTTTTTCTCAAATATTTGTACTTAGGAAAAAAAATCCAAAGGTGAAGTTTGTCCGCTATTTTTTTGAAGAGTTGAACCCAGTAAAGAGTATATTGGCCATCATAGCCGTAGAATAATTCATCAGCACCATTACCACCTAAAACTACTTTAATACCATCTTTTTTCATTTCTTGAAGAATGAGATTTGAGTAAATAACTTGATGTAGATGAAGAGGTTCTCCGTACTTTTCTATGTTTTTTCGAGTAAGTTGAACAAAACTTTCTTTTTCTATAATTTTTTCAAAATAGATTATTTTATGTTTCAAACCTAATTTTTTCGCAATGTATTTTGAGCGAATTCCTTCTGGGTCTTGCTCGTTGTATGCTAAAGTGTAGCAAGTGTGGTTTTTATTAGAGTAAGCTGCGATGAGCGAAGAATCTACACCTCCTGAGAGAAGAATCCCTACAGGAACATCGGCAACTGCTGTATCTTGAATACATTTGCGAAGTACTTCTGATGGTTTCTTGTTTTTTATTTTTTCAAATTTCAAGTACTTGTAACTTTTGATTTTTCCCTTTTCTACTACTAGGTTATGTCCAGGTTGCAGTTTATAGATATTTTGGTAAGGAGTATAAGGTGCAGGTATATGTCGAAAATTATATGTGTTAAACTGTGCTAACGCTTCATAGTTTATTTTTGGAACATTTTCAAGAAGACCCAGAAGAGGAGGTAGTTCGCTTGAAAAATAGAATAAGTCTTCTGTTTGGAAATATACTAATGGTTTTTCACCAATTCTATCTCTAGAAAGAAAGTATTTTTCTTTAGACTTATCATAAATACAAAATGCCCACATGCCTATGAACTTCTCAACACATTTTTCACCCCATTCTTCATATGCGTGAAGTATTACTTCAGTATCTGATGTTGTGGTAAATTTATGGTTCTTTTTTTGTAAGTCTTTTTTTAGTTGTTTATAGTTGTAGATTTCTCCGTTGAATACGATAGTAAGGTTTATATAAGTAAAAGGTTGATTTGATTGACTCTCTAAATCAATTATACTTAAACGAGTATGCCCAAAAATGTGTTTTTCTTCTACTGCTATTCCTGTGTAATCTGGTCCTCTACTCTCTAACATATTTAGGCTAAGCGAAAATTGTTTTTGAGTGGGTAGAATACCTTTTTCTAAGTTAATAACACCAATAATTCCGCACATTATTTGCTCACCATCGAGTTTTTATCTTCGATTATTTTTCTAAATGTTTCCTTCCAGACAGGAGCATCAAATCTTTTCTTAAAATCTTTTCTTACATTGTTGTTATAAGTAACAAGATTATTGCTTATTTCCTTAATGCTGTGTGCAATTTCGTTAACAAAATCAAAATTTTGTTTTTGTTTGCTTAGAAACAAGTTATATGCAGATATACTTTTCTGGATATTATTGATAATTTCAATTTTCCCAATTTTCTCTATTCTTTCATAAGGGTGGTTGATAATGTATCCTGTTTTTTTATGTATTATTATTTCCGGAAGAGCGTAGCTATTCGTAGTGATTATTGGAAGACCGAAAGAAAGAGCTTCAAGCGCAACAACCCCGAGACTTTCATGGAAGGTTGGAAATACAAAAATGTCTGAATCACTATAGTGTTTTTCATATATTTCGCTTCTTGGAATTTTACCTAAAACTGAAACATTGTCTAAATCAGTTTTTGGTGTACATCCGATTATTGTTAGGTGGTATTCATCACCTAATATTTTCATAGCTTCAAGCAACTCTTTTCCTCCTTTACGTTCAAAATCTAGACCTACAAATAGTAAACGAACTTTGTTGTATTTTTTTCTCCTAGATTTTTGTTCTTCCATATAAGGATACAATACACTAATTTTTTTTCTCAAACTTGGTCCGAATTCAAATATTAGGTGCTCTTTTACTGTATTGGAAATCGCTACAATTTTTTTACAGTTTTCTTGCAGAAGCTTATATCGAATGAAAGGTTTGTATAGTTTGAATGCCAAATTATTATAATATGTTAAACAATAAGGATTATCGATTTCAATAAAATAATCTCCTCTAAGTGGAATTTTCCCCCAAGAGTAAATATAGTTAAATTGTTTACTAATTTTTACAAAAGAAAAATTAATTGCGGGGATATATTGGATTACGAGTTTAGATAATATTTTTCGAAGTTTTCCACTTCTTACTTTTATGTTGTCCTTATGGTTTACTGTTTTTAATGTGGTTAGTTTGTTAAATTTAGCAGGGCAATGTATGTATGTATCTTTTTGTCGCTCTCTGTGCGTCCACCTTTGATCAAAAAGTATTTTTGTAGTCATTGTAGTTTGTATTCTTTTAACTAATCTAGGAGCGTTGTATTATAAATAGTTGTTCTTCTGATAAGTGAGGTAATATTTTTGAGATAGTTCTATATATTAAATTTCGAATAGGGTGGGCATTAGTTTTTTCTGTATAGAAAGTAGTTTTAACGATTTTTAATCCAGTTCTTTGCGCCAGTTCTCTCATGTTTTCTTTATGAACATACATTGTATGTTCGTACATAGGTTTTACTTTGTTGAATATTGATCGGCAAAGAACACCGAATGAATGAGGGTTTGGAGTTGTAATTATCAGAGTAGAATTAGTATTCATGTGTTTAGTGCATGACTCTAAAAACAATCCTGGATTACTAAGGTGTTCTATCAAGTCTCCTGCATAAATTATTTCATAATTTTTTTTCAGTCTGAATGTCTCAGCATTTCCAATTTGAACATTGTATCCTAATTTTTTACCTTGTGCCACATATTCTTTGTGAATATCAATTCCTAAGGCTGTTTTCGCAACTTTAGATATTCTATTGAATTCCCATTTTTTTATATTTTTTCCTATTCTACCAAAATCTCCCATCACTCCTATGTGTAAGACTGATTTACCTTTCATTTTTTTAATGATGAGTTTGTCTTTTATGTTCATTTTAAGCTCCTTGACGTTTTATTTTAACAAATAATTTAAAAGGACTTGCACCTAAATAATATAGTATGTTGCATGCAATGGTTTTTATGTTCTTCTTATATTTATAAGATTTTATGAATGCTTGTTTGGCCTTTTTCTTTTGTCCTATCAACATATGGTAAATTCCTAAGGTTAAATGAATTGTAGATAGTTTAGTGAACAATTTGTATTTAATCAAGTCATTTTCATATGTTCTAATATATTTACTATAGTCCTTTATTCTACGGGTCGCGTTAGTTTCATCAAGTAATTGTTTACAAAGTCTATTTTTGGCATCAGAGTGATATATTCTTATATGTTCATCTATAATAATTTCTTTTGCTCCTTCTTTTGATAGTTTATTCCAAAAAAAAGATTCGAAGGCAAATGTATTTTCATCAAAATAGTTAGTTTGTAGCAAATCTCTTTTTACTAAACTTATGAATTCTCCTTTTGATTTTCTTCCTTCTAAACGATCTTTATATGAAATCTCAACATTTCCTTTTCTTGTTTTGCTCATAGAAATTCCTTTTACGGTTTGAACTTTAAATCTATAAATATCGTAAAAGTATCTAGTTTCTTGTAATGCATTTTTTATTTTATGAAGAGTTGATGGTAGAAGTTCATCATCGCTATCAAAGAATAAAATGTATTTGCCCGTGGAAGCTTTCACACCGGCATTTCTAGCATGATTCACTCCTTTATTTTTTTTATAGTTTAGTAATTTTAATTTATTGCTTGAGTTTTTTTTTATGGAATGTTGAGTGGTATCTGTGCTACCGTCGTTAATTATAATGTGTTCATAAGAAATCCCTTGCTCAGGTTTAAGATTTTGAACTGAATTGATAGCTCTAATGATTTCGTCTTTTCGATTGTATACTGGAGTGATGATGCTTATTTTCATTTTTTGACCTCACTTATTGTAAAAGAGAATTTACCATTTTTATGTTTGGGTATAGTTTTCACTTTCTTCCAAACTATTTTGCAATTCTTCCCCATTACCTTTTGAATGCCTTCTTCTATGTTTTCTTTGTTCTTTATATGTGATTGGTTTTTTACTACTACGTATATTTCTATGACTTCAGTTTCTTTTTGTACAACTTGAAACTGCTGTAACCATTCTTGATGGTAAAAAAGATGGGTGAAGTATTCCCCATCTATGAGGTCTCCTTTTTTATTTATAAATACGTCAACTGTTCTTCCTTTGACAGTTTGAATGGTCGGTAATCCTCGTTGACAGGAACAGTTCTTTGAAGCTGTAGTTACGCGGTCTCCTAGTTGATACCTGATAAGTGGCATTACTTTGTTATGTAAATTAGTAACGTATATTTCGCCTGTTTTTCCGTTTTTTATATTTTGAAGCTTGGAATCTAATATTTCTACGTAGTTGTTATAGGTGCAGAGATGTAAGCCTGATTGTTGTTCACATTCTGATGCTATTAAACCGACTTCACGAGATCCGTATCTGTTTAATACTTTACAAGCGAATGCTTTCTCTATTTTTTTCCTAACTTCAGGATAGAGTGTTCCTGCCGAGGTGATGATGGTACATTTGTGAGTGAAAGATATGTTATTTTGATATATGTAGTCTGCTACTTGTTCTATTGATTGGACATAAGAGATTATTGTTGATGGTTTTTTTGTTTGTATAATGTCTACAATTTCTTTAATTTTATTCTCGTCTAGACTAAAAGTATTTACAAGTTCTTCATTCAAGAATAACTTCACTAGAAAACCCCTGATTCCTTGACTTCCTTTTGCAGTATCTCTTTCTGAGCCCCATAATTTAAGCACATAGTTTCCTTCAGTTCTTCTTCCCCACTCATCACATAAAGCAGTTGCTGCAGAATTATAATCTAAGTATGAGGTATCTTGTAAAAGTGTTATTGGTTCTCCTGTGGTTCCTCCAGAAGTGTTTTTTTTTGCTTGTTTCAGAAGTTTCGTATTAATTAATTCTTGCCTATGTTCTCGTATGACTTTTTTTGTAAGCGGAGGAATTTTTTGTATATCTTGGTATATTGTTTTTTCTGAGATTGTTATGTTGTTATTTTTAGCAATTTTTCTGTAATATGGTATGTTTTCAATGCTATATTTTACAATTGCATATAGCTCTTTTTTTTGTTTATCTAGGTTTTTCTCTATCGGTTCCCATTGTTTTTTTTGAAATGTGTGGAAGAGTGAGATTCTTTTCGATCCTAGGATGGGCCAAATTGTTTTATTAACTATATTTTGAATAAACCATTTATGCATTTTGAATTAACCTAGAATATTTTTCAGTAGTGACGGAGAGAGTGTATTTTCTCTTTATTGTGTTCTTTTGTTTTTTCTGCAAGTTTTTCACAAGGTCTTGAGCATTTGTTGTTTCGAAAGTATTTTCACAAAGTTCTCTATTTTGAGCAATATCGCTCACCACACAAGGAACTTCAAGTGCCATTGCTTCAAGAAGAGCATTACTCATTCCTTCTGAAAAACTAGGAAGTACAAATACTTCTACTTTCTTCAAATAAGGTGCAGGATTTTTTATTTTTCCAAGGAATGTTACTCGTTCAGTAACTTGTAGTTCTTTTGCAAGCTTTTCTAATTCTTTCTTTTGTGGTCCGTCTCCTATGAGAAGTACTTTATATTCTTCAGGGAGAATTGCAAGTGCTCGCAGAATAACTGGAATATTTTTTACTGGTCGTAAACTTCCCACATAACAAATAACTTTGTCCTTTTTTGAAAATGGCCATATTATGTTCTCTTTTGATTTTTTTGTTAATTCTTCTACATCAACACAGTTTGGAAGAACGGTTATTTTTGTAGAAGGTATTTTTTGCTCAATAAGGATTTTTCTCAAACTTTCAGAATTAGGAACCCAAAGATCTACTTTTTTTCTTGTTATTCTTTCAAGAGGTTTAATAATTAGTGCTCCTTGGTAATCATTTCGATTGAAATAATCTCCTCGAACGGAATTGATGAGTCGAATCCTTTTAGGTTTAACTATCCGTGCAAGAATGTTTGCGTGAATGAGATAGGAATCAATGATTGTTGGTTGTTCTTTCTTAATCAGGTTTTTAAGTTGTTGTATGGTTGAAAAAACAGTGCTTGGTTTGAAGTTCAAATAGGTTATTTTTGCTCCTTTTTTTGCTAGTTCTTCGCCTATTTCTTTTTGAGGTGTTAAACTTACAATGCTATAGGGAATATCTATTTTTGGAAGTATTTTTAGAAGATGATTTTCAGCTCCTCCCTGTCCCAGACCAGTTATGATAACTAATAACTTTGCTGGCGTCTTTACTTCTCCCATGCAGTAGTTATGCTTCGAAAGCTATTTAAAAGCTTTCCGCACATTTCTTCTCTATGGCAAAATCTTAAGCTTGCTTGAGATTGACAGAATGTAAATAAAGTGAAAATTATGGCAAAATATTTAGTTACTGGCGGTGCTGGTTTTATTGGTTCTCATGTTGTTGATGCTTTAGTAAAGCAAAATCAATCTGTTGTTGTTCTTGACAATCTCTTAACTGGGAAAAAGGAAAATATTTCTCATAATCTCAATTCAATTACTTTCATTGAAGGTTCTATTACAGATGAAACAACTATAAAAAATGCTTTAGAAGGAGTTGATTATGTCATTCATTTGGCTGCTCTTCCTTCGGTTCCCAGAAGTATAAAAAGACCTTTGGAAGCTAATCATCATAATATCACAGGTTCTTTACAATTATTCGAACAAGCAAGAAAAACCTCTGTAAAACGTATTGTTTCTGCTTCTTCCTCGTCATTATATGGAAATAGCAAGGAGTTTCCAAAAGTTGAAACTATTCCTCGCCAACCTCTTTCCTTCTATGCTTTACAAAAAGCAACAATGGAGGCTTACGGGGAATTATATCATAGTATTTACGGCTCAGATATTGTTTTGGTTAGGTTTTTCAACGTTTTTGGTCCAAGACAAGATCCTGATAGTGAGTATTCTGCTGTTATTCCGAAGTTTATCAAGCTCATGAAAGCAGGAACTGCACCTAGTATATACGGCGATGGCGAGACATCAAGAGATTTCACCTATATCGCAAATGTTGTTGACGGCTTACTTAAGGCCTGTGTAGTAGAAGCAGATATAGGTGGCGAGATTATTAATCTTGCCTGTGGTGATCGTATTACGCTTAACCAATTAGTAAACGATATTAATATTCTATTAAAAACAAATTTAGAACCAAGGTATGTGGATTTTCGAATTGGCGATATTAAGCATAGTAATGCTGACATTACTAAAGCAAGAACACTCTTTGGTTTTTCTCCAAGTATTACTTTTACACAAGGTTTAAAGCTTACTGCTGATTCATTAGACCTAGAATGAAGCTCCTTGTTGTTTGTCCTGATTGGTTCCCTTTCTCTGCTGGTCTTGCTCAGTCTTGCTATGAGTTCTGCGTAGAAGCACAGAAAGCCGGCCATGAAGTACGTATTATCACGGCCAAAGATAAAGATCTTGATAACAAAGGTCTTGATGTACGGCCTGTAACATACCTTTTCAGAGTAGCTGGAAAAAGCCCTTTTATTCTCAATTATTGGAAGAAGATTGGCTCTCATATTGCGTGGTCTGATAAAATAATTTTATACAGTTATATGTTTGAAATGAATAGTAGAGTAGTTCTTTTCCGACGTTTAGGTTTATTTAATAAACCAATCATCCATATGTATAGAGGTAGTCTTGAAAATGACGTCTTAAAAAATGTCTCTTTTCCTATTAAATTTATGAAATGGTCTTGGGACGCGACGTTTGGTAGAGTAATGTTTACAGGTGTTGGTAAGACTATTTCCAACTCCAAACCTACTTGTGCACTTATTCAAAAAAAATATACTGTGCCTAAAAAAAGAATTACCTATGTTCCAAGCGCTATTCGTTTAGAGGATTATAAACCATCACAACAAAAAAATAAACAGCTTATTTTTATTGGTCGTCTTGTTGAAAATAAAGGAATATTGCTTTTTGAACAAATTATCTCTGCTCTCCCTGAAGACTGGAAAGTAGTTATTATAGGGGATGGTCCTTTATCTTCCAAAGTTTCTGCTTTAGCAAAGAAATATCCTCAAGTTTCCTACAAAGGGAAACTTTCTGCTCAAAAAACAAGAGAGCAATTAACAAAATCTTCCCTTTTATTCCTTCCTTCTTTTGCGGAAGGTTCACCAAGAGTTGTTCTTGAAGCTCTTGCTTCAGGAGTTGTCCCTGTTTCTTTTGATGTAGGGGATGTGGCAACAGTATTAGAATCAAACAAAGCAGGCTTTCGAGTGCCTTTAGGTGATGTTGATCAATTCATCAAACAACTCCATCTTCTTTGTACAGATGAGAAATTACGTCTTTCTATGGCAAAGCGTGCTTTACTTGCAGCAAAAAAATATGATTGGAATACAATTTTTCCTCAACTTGAAAAAGAAATAAACAATGTTTAAATATTTGACTTGATACGTTCATTCTATGTGCGGTATTAATGGATGTATTCCTCCTTCTCTAAAAATTCATGAAATGAATAAGGCCTTGCATCATAGAGGTCCTGATGGTGTAGGAGTATTTTCAAATACAGTACTTTCTCTAGGTCACACGCGTTTGAAAATTCTTGATTTAACTGATAACGCGGCTCAACCTATGGGCTTGAAGGCTTCAACTACACTCGCACAAGACCGTTTAGAGGATGCTGACTATATTCTCACGTTTAATGGAGAAATTTATAACTTTAAAGAACTCCAAGAAGAACTTAAAATTACAAAAACTCTTACTTCTGGAGATACAGAAATACTTCTTCATGCTTACAAAAAATGGGGTAAGGATTGTGTAAAAAAATTCAATGGTATGTGGGCGTTTGCTATTTATGATAAAAAAAAGAACAGTCTTTTTCTTTCACGAGACAGGTTAGGTCAAAAGCCACTATATTACTACTATGATAAGAACTCATTTGCTTTCTCTTCAGAATTAAAGGGTTTACGTGCACTGGATAAATCTTTCAAAATAAATTCTGAAGCTGTTCGCTTATATTTTTCTCTTGGTTTTATTCCCAGTCCACACAGCATATTTGATAAGGTGTATAAACTAAATCCAGGACATTCTCTGCATGTAGATATTGCAACTCTAAAGATAACAAAAGAAAAGTATTTTTCTGTCTCTAAAATGGAAAACTTTCTTACACCAAAAGAAACGATACGACACTATCATGAACTTATGTCTTCCTCTGTAGAATCTCGTTTAGTTGCTGATGTTCCTGTTGGTGCTTTTCTTTCTGGAGGAATTGATAGTTCTTCAGTTGTTGCCTTTGTAAGCAAAAAATCCAAGATGCATACATTTTCTATTGGCTTTGAAGAGAAATCATTTGATGAAACGCCTTACATCATGCAAGTAAAAAACAAGTTCAAAACAAAACACCACCATACAACCTATACGAGAAAAGACTTTGAATCAAATATACAAACATATATGGATTGTTTTGATGAGCCTTTGGCAGATTATTCTTGTTTTCCAACACTTGCAGTTGCAAAATTAGCTCGAAAGAATGTAACAGTGGCTTTAAGCGGTGATGGTGGTGATGAGATATTTGGCGGTTATACGCGCCATATTCTTGGAAAACAAATGGAATTCTTACGTAAACTTCCTCGTTTCCTAAGAAAAGCCGTTGCATCTCTTTCGCTAAAAAAGCAAGTTCGTCTTGGTTCACTTTCAACTTTTGTTGAAGCGTGCAGAGTTTCTTTACTTCCAAAGGAACAGTTTATGGCCGCATCTTTTCTGGATGATCTTTACAAGCCCGAAGTGTATCAAAAATGGTCTTCTACGAATCTAAAATATTGCCTAAGTCTTTCAAATAATAATTTATCTGAAGCTCTTCGCTTATTTGATTTGCAGTATCACACTCTTGGAGATAATTTTCTTGCAAAAGTAGATCGAGCGAGCATGCATTACTCTTTAGAAGTTCGAAGTCCTTATCTGGATTATCGTTTTATTGCCTTAGCGCAGCAGATTCCTCCTAATCAAAAAACATCTCTTTTTTCTGGGAAAAAAATTCTTAAACGTGCGTTAAGAAACATTCTCCCTTCTTCTATCATACAAAGAAAGAAAGTTGGTTTTACTCCGCCAATTGATGTATGGATACAAAAAGATTTTTCTAAAGAAATTCTTGAATCAACTTTGAAACATTTACAGGACTTTCCTGATATTGTTTCTTTTTATCAAGACAAAGCTTTGAAAAGAAATACTTCTGCCTATAGAATATATGTTATGAGATTATTTTTATTTGGGAAATGGCTTGAGAAATGGGGTCCTACTTCTTAGGTTTCTGTACTTTTTTTATTGCTTGCGTTCGAACAAATTTCTCCATTTTTCTTTCCATTTTTTTCACTAAGGTGTACATGTAAAAGGTCATAGTGACTAAAAACAGAATAGCAATAGCTGTATAAAGATCTGTTATTCGAGATAAGGAAAGCAAGCTTGCAATATATTGCAACGTATTTGGTATAACAAGAAGAAAAATAACTCCTAACCACACGCAAAGCCATAAAGCGAATGATTTCGTTTTATAGTTGCCTCGTCGGTAATACAAGTGTGTAAAATAAATCATAACGATGGCAAAAAGCACTGCGATAACTTGAATTCCTAATAACATTGTTTTAACCCTTAAACAGTTTCCATCGTAGCATACTTAAAAGTATCGGAATGCCGTGGAGCACAGTTGTTCCTTTCACATGATCTATGTAAATTCTTGGAATGCTGATTTCACGGTAAGAGAGGCCTTGAGCTCGAAATATCATTTCAGACTCCATGGTGTAATCACTTGCATTCCATTCAAGTTGAGGGTAGGCTTTCGCGTGAAATGCCCGAAATCCTGATTGTGTGTCTGTAATTGGCATAGAAAAAAGAAGTTTGTTGAGTGTGGTAAAAAACCAATTCCCTACTTTCATTGCAAGCGGAGCGTTTCCGCTTTGCTCTCTGCAACCAAACACAATATCAACATCTTCTAAGGCTTCAAGAAAGCGAGGAATATCTTCAGGACGGTGCTGTTCGTCAGCATCCATAAGTACTAAGAGCTTGTGCTTCTTGTATGCATACGCACATCCAGTTTTTACCGCTGCTCCTTTACCAAGATTGGTGCAGTGAGAAAGTACGGTAGCCCCTGCTTCAAGAGCGAGCTTTGCAGTATCGTCGCTGCTTCCGTCATTTACCACAATAACTTCATCAACATACGAAAGGCTTTTTTTCACAACAGTAGTAATATGTTTTTTTTCGTTGTGAGCCGGAATGATTACTGCAGTGCTCATAAAAGAAAGAAAAGAAAATGAGCTTAATAAACCTTATTATAGTTGGCTCTAGTTGTCCAGATTAACTTTATAGACAATTATTCTTTGTCCATCAAAAGTGGTCCTGTCGCTAAACTTTGTATAGTCGTCAAGACCTGTACCGTCAAAGAAGAACATTTTACTAAACGCTGAGTCTGCTATTGCGTCTTCTCCTGCAAGTGTTCGATAGACACCGTTTCCATCAGGTCCAACAATGAACTCGTAAGGGAATGTCCCTTGTGCAAGTGTTGTGGTTTCCCATTCTGTTGATTCTTCATTCCAAATTGTAAGTTTTTGTGGAATAAGTACTTCTTCTCCTACTCTGTTAGTCCCTTGGTAGGTTCCAATAACAAGGTAAGAATTTTCTACTGTCTGTTTGTCAACAAAAAGTCCGTCAATAACAACATTAATATTTTGTTGCTGTTGGACACTTAGCCCAATAGAGCATGTAATATTATCACCATTGTTTGTACATCCTGCTGTATTTTGCATAACATAACCTGGCCAAGGAGAAATCCACGTATCAACCGCTCGACTATCGCCGAGATTGTTTGCTTCAAAGTAGAGTCTTGCAGCTTCTTCTTCATCAGTGATACCAAGAACATCTTCCATGGTTTGTAAAGCTTGATCGTAAGGTTGGTTTCTTACCGTGTTGTAAATAAATGCACGGTCAAAATCCCATGTACCAAAGTGTGCCCAGACGTTTCCTTTCGCAACCATATCTTCTGAAGCAATAACATACTGGTCAAGAAGTTTTTCGTTTGCACAGTGAGTTTTTTCAAGAACTCCCTCGACTTCCGCAGAACTTAACCCGTTTTCAAGAAGTGTTGCTTGTGCTTGCTCTCGTTCCTGCATAATAATTTCATTAATGAGCTGGACTGATGCGTAATTATTTCCTGTTGCTTCAAGAATGCGTTCGTAACCTACGTTCTGACCGCAATTAAGCATACGAAGAATTGCTGTATTTTCCTCTGCATCGCTTGTGGAAAGTAATTTTCCTACCCAGTAAATACGTTCTCCTTGGTCTCCACCGTCAAAGGTAACGCGTTCTTCAGCGACGTTGACAAACCAGTGTCCAAAATCCCACCAGCTCGTAATAATGCCATCTTCTGTGTCTGCTCCAATTTCAGTAAGGGACGTATGCCATCCATCGTTCATACTTGGAATTTCTGATTTTCCTATGTCATCTGCTGCTTGTATAGGTGCAATAAACATGACTGCTACGATGATAATAAGAACTACTTGCACGCCTATTTTTACATCTTTGAGTTCTATTCGTTTTGCTAAAATCCAAAGCATCCCAAAGAATGCTCCGAGTGCTACAGCAAATGGTGCTGCAAGTAAAGCGATAAACCGAGATGCAAGAATTCCTGCAAAGGTTAAACCACCAAACCAGAACACAAGTAAGGCAATGTAGTGAATTCGTAAGTCTCCTTTTTTTGTTAATGGGAAAATTGCAAGAATTGCACCGAGCGCTCCAAGGAAGAAGAATAATCCTCCTCCAATAGAACCAATAACTTGTGGCCAACTTCCTGGATTGAGTTCAGCGACGGTGGTAAGCACATTCGGCCAAATGTTTGCGCCTGCCACATCTTTGATGCTGAGTGCACTAAGAGGTCCAAGCGTTACTTGACTGAGTGTTCTTAATGCTGTATGCGCCGTTCCTGTTGTCCATCCGATAATTTGACTTACAACTGCACTACTGAGCAAAAAGGTAACTCCCATCATAATGA
>CAZHNR010000009.1:13711-22438 GCA_964534065.1 uncultured Methanosarcinales archaeon | reverse complement strand
CTCAAGGGTTTTTTAATTACTGGGTAAGCTTGCAAGATAAGTATGGATTCAAAATCATGCACATTATTAATCCTAACGAAGATGCTGCTAAACAACGTGCACTGTATGATCGTTGGATTGCTGCAGGTGCTGAAATTCACGCTGCAGAAATTGGAAGCGAACTCTACCTACCAAAGTATGCTGGTGCAACTCCTGACCAACCAGTTGGTGGTCCCGATGGTGGCTTTGATTATGTCAGTCCTCATCTTACAGAAATGACTGCAGTGAAATATATGGAAACAATTGTTCCGCCCTACATAGAAGCTTTTGCAGATACAGGGATTCCAATCTCTTTAGTTACCGCACCAAAAAAACCAGATGGTACGCAAGCAGGAGAATTTAGAAAACAATGGAATGTAGATGTGGCAAATCGTATTGAAGATTTAGGTTATGATAATCTACATGTGTCTTACCATATTTATGAGACACCTACAGATATTATTGATTTTGACTATCTAGATACCTTACGAAATATGTTACCGGAAGGCACTCGCTTCTTCATAAATGAGTTTGGTAAGATTCAAAATCCTAATTATTCTTCTGACTCTGCTCTACGTTTAGCTCATGCACAGCGAGAAGTTGAGATTGCGCAAAGTATTCTTGAAAAACTTCAACCTGGAGATATGCTTATGAACCAAGTATTGTATAACGATGGGTTCCAAGGAACTGGACTTGCCTATAATTCAAACCCTGATGGAATCACCGTGAAGGGAGACTTAATGTTTGACTTTTTCGTAACAGCACAGAATACTGAGGTTGATGGTGGAACCTCATCTGCATCATTTGAAGAATATAAAACTTTTACCTGTTCACATGCTCTTGATAATTTGCCTTGTGCAACTGGATCAACTGTTGGCCTCGGATTTAATGCAAAAGGAAGTTTGCATCCTTTCCAACAAATTCCTTTAGTACGTCAGGCATTAAATGAACAATTAGCACAAGGGCTGGATACTTCTGCGATGTGGATTCGACCACAAGGAGGTTCACTATCGCAAAAACAATACAGTGAAGATTGGTCTGATGAAATGATTCAAGCATGGGTTGACTTGCAAGATGATTATGGATTTAAGTTTCTGTATAAAATTAACCTTAACGATGACGCTTCCGCACAAAGAGCATTTTATGATCGATGGGTCGGTCTCGGTGCAGAGTTTTCAGCAGTAGAGGTAGGGGCAGAACTTTACTTGACAAAATATGTTACGAGCACTCCAACTGACCTGCCTGAAAATCATCCTGAGGTTACTGCAAAAACTTCTGCAATGACTCCGGAAAAATATTTTACTGAACTGGCACCTGAATTTATTCTTGAGTTTGATGATTTAGAAATTCCTTTACTTGTCCAAGCAGCACCTGAAAAGGATGAAAGCCCTGCAGCAGATGCATACAGTACTGAATGGAACACTAAATTAGTGGCCGCCCTTAATAGTCAATTCTATACAACAAGAAATATTCATGTACAAATTCATTTGTATGATACTCCTTTTCGTAATTTCAATCCAGAACAAATTACAACTTTGAGGAACTTTCTTCCTCAAGGAACAAGTGTATTTATTACAGAATCAGGATTTCTTCAAGAAGATTCCTCAGCGAATACGCCTGAAGAGTGGGCTGAACACACTGCTGAAGAGTTAACTACGTTTCAATTACTTTATGATGAATTGCTTCAAGGTGATGTTTTGCTCCATCAAGTGCTTTACAATAACTACGCTGATGGGACAAATACGGCGGCAGTAATTAGTCCTTCAGGAATTACTCCCAAAGGAGAAGCGATCTTTGATATTATCAGAGATTTACAATCACCAAGTTGTAGCGCTGCACTTCCGAGTGTTACTGCAATCAACATGAATTGCTTTGCAAGTATTTCGCAGGCTTTAGCAAGTTGTTACGGCGGTGATTGTGTTCCTTCGGTTTGCGCATGGGATAATTGGGAACTTACAACAAGTTGCAATGTATATAATTAGAGTTTACGATGATACGAAAACAAATAAGCCATCAGGAATTGACTTTTTTCCTTGCTTCCTTAACTATGGTGCTTTTCTTTGTCGTTTTAGCTTTGCAGGGTTCGAATTATCATGATAATCTCGTGTCTTCGTATGATGCAGAATATGATAGATATCAAAATGAGAGATACCGTGAAGGGATTTTTGGTGATGATGCAATTTCAACAGCGCGTGATGAGAACTTAGCAGCAAGCATAGGTAATTATCCGAGTGCATATGAAGGTGTGAACTAAATGTTACGTTCGCCGCTTTCAGGGAAAGAACTGACATATTTTCTTTCTTCTCTTACTGTTATTTGTTTTTTTATTGTACTTGCTCTTCAAAATACAGGGTATGTGAGTAATTCTGCAGAATATATTTTTAGCCCACCATCCTACGATCGCTTTCAAAATGACAGGTATCGAAGTAGTGTTTTAGAACATTCTTCTGTAGCTACTATTCAAATCACTCCAAATAGTTATGATGAGCTTACTGGTTGTCTTGCTTTAGGCACTGACGATATTCCGTCAACATCGGGAGATATTGTTTTAGAACTAAATGCTGATTTATGTGTTGTTCTTGTTGAGACGCTGACTTTAAGTGCGCCACTGCGACTAGGAGAGAATACACAACTGAGTTGTAATTCAGGTATACTGCTTAAGGAAGGATATTCTTCTTCCTACCCGGGATGGCCTGCTCTTGATGCAGGCAGTTATCAAATTACTTGTAGTTAATTTTCAAACAAAAACTATTTATACCTCTAGAGTAGAAACTTTTCTATGAAAACAATCTTTCTTTCGATAGTTGTGCTGCTTTTATTGAGTGGTGTTGTGGTGGCTGAACAAAAATTTTTTTGTCCTCCTTTTGATGAAGTGGCGGTATTTACAGGTGAAGCCTACATACTTGCTTCAAATTCTTGCGTACGCTTAGTTGAAGATGTAGATGTAGGAGTGCACCCTGTTATTCTTCAAGGTTCGACACAGTTATTTTGTCAAACTCATGAACTGCTTGGTTCAGGTCCGGTAGGTATTGAAACCTTTGATACATCTAAAGTACACAAATGCCATATATCGGGAAGAGATATCAATTTCCAGTCCCATGACCAATCTCGGATACACGCGAGTGTAGCTGAAGAGGGAACTTTTTATGGGTTCAAATTGTATGAAAATTCTGTGGTGATTGGTTCAGAAGCAATAAACAATGGCAACGCAGGATTTTATGCTCTTGACAGTTCTACTGTTTGGTATAGTGAGTCTTTAGGAAACTATCATGGATATGTCATGCATGAGAGCAGCAGTGTTTTCCATAGCTTGGCGCAAGAAAATGCTGGCTTTGGTTTTCATCCTCTAGATACAAGTAAAGTGTTCAACAGTTTGGCACAACAGAACGGCCTTCACGGTTTTTCAGTCACAGATACTTCTGAAGTACATACTTCCCGAGCAATAGATAATGAGGAATTTGGATTTTATGTGGCTGAATCAGCAAAAGTCACCCAGTCAAAAAGCTTTGGCAATGGAGAAGTAGGATTTGTCTTGGATGATGTGGCTTCAGTGCAGGAATCAACGACATATGATAACTTGCAAGGTATACGTATTCTAGCAAGTGCGCAAGATGTAGTGCTTGATGCAGTATCATCTTGTCAGAACGAACAAGAAAATATTCTTGTGCTTTGCAATGGAAATTGCGTGAGTGGGACTGTGAGCTCTTCATCGGTTGAAAATATACCTTCAAGCTTGACTGTATCGCAATGTGGATTGGTCGTTGCTGATGTTCCGTCAGATGTACTTATGACGGGCTGATACAAGAAGATTTATAAAGCTCTTTTGCACAAAAGAAGATATAGCGTGATATAGTATGATTAAGAAAGAATTAACTCATCAAGAATTAACTTTATTTATTGCTGCACTCAGTGTTGTTCTTTTTGTTGGCGTGATTGCTTTACAAGGTTCAGGGAATAATGTGAATACTGCAGGTACGGCAACGTATGATCGATTCCAAAATGAACGTTATCAAGAAGCCTATTCTGATTTAGATGTGAAGGACTCAAGTTATAGAAGCTTACAGCAAATACCGCGAGCATACGCTTCTCCTGAAGCTTTTGCTACACAATATGCTAGTTTTCGAAACCAGACCAACACAAGCAATGAATCAGGCAGCGGTGCAACGGATTGTGTAGAACTCACTTGGAATATTTTGCAACAAGAAGGTTCAAATCTATATATAACGCACCCTGGATGCGTCACGATGAGTGAAAATTTCAATATAGGTCCAGCAAATGCACTCTATGTTGAAGGCACAACAAAACTTTATTGTAAAGACACGCTCCTTCTTGGCACTGGAAATTTTGGGTTCTTTGTCTCTGGAACTGCTGAAGTACATAATTGCCATGTCAAGGATAAGATTACAGGTTTTTTTATGACTGAAAATGCGAAAGTATTTGATTCCTCAGCAAGGTTTAGTGATTTTGGATTTAGAATGGGCAGCAATACGTATGGCTCAGGACTTATTGCAGCAAAAAATGAAGTAGGAATACAACTCCAGGGATCTACATCTGCAGGCGCTCCAAAGGTTGTCAACTCTATAGCTCGTCAAAATACCGAAGTAGGATTCTTGCTTGCTGATCATGCTAAGCTTCTTAATTCACAGGCTTACAATAATGAGAGAGGTATTGAGCTTTCAGGCGCTAGTGATGCTTCTGAAGGTATTATTGTTGATGGTGTTGCTTCAGTGAAGAACGTCTTTGGAACGTACGTGTCTGGCACTCCTCAAATAGAAATTCTTGCAAGTGGGTTCTGTGCAAATACTATGGATTATCTTGAGCAAACTGATCTCAGTCCTTTCTCAGGACAAGTTACTGGTGATTTTTTAGCAGATAGCTTTGAAATCAGTCCGTTTGCCAATTCTCAACCAGTCATTTCTGACTGTTAATTTTCTTTTTCTCTTTCAAAGCTAAGCTTTATAAAGCATTTCATATTCTTTCCTACTCGTTGAGTTACTCAACTAGTCCCGAGTTAACGCGTTAAGGGATAGAGAACATATCTCTTTCTAACGTGCCGACTAGTTGCAAAAAACAAAACTATGTGATAGTAATGGCAGAATTCAAACATATTGTACGTGTAGGAAATACTGATTTAGCAGGTGAAAAACCTCTTTATCTCTCCCTACAGAAAATTAAAGGAGTAGGCGAAAACTTCGCTCGAATAACTTGTACTCTTGCTAAGATTGATTACTTGCAAAAGACAGGAGAGCTAAGTGACAAACAAGTCTCTACAGTTGAAAAAATCATTGAAGATCCTAAAGCAGCTGGTTTCCCACTTTTCTTGTTAAACCGACAGAAAGATTATGAAACTGGTGAAGATATGCATTTAACTCTTGCAGATCTTGATTATCAAAAAGATCAAGACCTCAAACGAGAGAAAAAAATGAAATCTTATCGAGGACTTCGTCATCAATGGCGACTACCAGTGCGTGGTCAGCGAACACAGTCTAACTTCCGACCAAATAAAGGAAAAAGTGCTGCTGTGAAGAAGAAAAAAACTGTACGGAAGTGAATGAATCATGGGAGATCCAAAAAAAATTAGAAAAAAATACGATACCCCTTCTCATCCGTGGATTAAATCGCGAATTGATGAAGAGAGAGAATTCAAAAAAGAATTCGGTACTCGAAGTAAGAAAGAAATCTGGAAAGCAGAAACTCTTCTTAAGAAATTCAAAAGTCAGGCAAAGAAACTTATCGCTCTTTCCGGCCCTCAAGCAGAAATTGAAAAAGAACACTTATTTCGAAGAATTAAAGAACTTGGCCTTGCGCAAGGTTCTATCACCTTCGATGTCATTCTAGGATTGACAGTAAGTGATGTTCTTGCACGACGACTGCAAAGTGTTCTTGTAGCTAAAGAATTAGCACGAACAGTAAAGCAAGCACGGCAGTTTATCGTACACGGTCATGTACTTGTTAACGGAAAGAAAATTACAGCACCTTCCTATCTTGTAAGTGTAGCTGAAGAAAGTAGTCTTTCATTCTCTGTAGGTTCCTCGCTTCTCAGTGAAGATCACCCTGAACGAGCAAGTCCTGCACGTGTGGCTGAAATGGCTGCAGCTAAACAAGTAGCAGAAGACACAGCAGCAAAAGAAAACGCTAAAGCAGCTAAAAAAGCAGAAGCTGAAACCAAAGAAACGGAAACTAAGGAAGAAGCAACTGAAGAATCTGCAAGTAAAGAATCTTCTACAACTGAAGCAGCTGAAGAAAAAGGTGAAGCACAATGAGTGAAGCAAAAGCAAAACCCTCAGTAAGGTGGGCAGTAGCGCACATTTTTGCAAGTTATAACAATACTATTATCCATATCACAGACGTAACAGGAAGTGAAACACTCGCACTAGCTAGTGGTGGACAAGTAGTAAAAAGTCATCGATTAGAATCTAGTCCTACTGCAGCAATGACAGCAGCGAAAAAAGCAGCTGAAATCGCACGGGAAAAAGGAATCAATGGTCTTCATATCAAAGTACGAGCACCTGGTGGCCATAATGGTCCAATGAATCCAGGTCCAGGAAGTCAAGCAGCAGTTCGAGCATTATCTCGAATGGGTCTACGAATTGGCTTTATTGAAGATGTTACTCCAATCCCTCATGGCGGATGCCGTAAAAAAGGCGGTAAACGAGGACGAAGGGTATAGAAAATGGATATTAAGGTTCACGAACAATCAGATAATAAAATGAGTTTCACACTAAGTGGAGTGCATGTTGCTTACGCGAACACGCTACGAAGACTTATGCTTGGTGAAGTACCTACTATGGCAATTGAAGAAGTAAAATTCTTCAAGAATGATTCAGTCTTATACGATGAAATCATCGCTCACCGACTTGGACTTGTAGTTATGAAAACTGACCTGAGTTCCTATAAACTGAACGAAGGAACAGAACGAATTGAAAGTCCGCAGTATGAGCTTAAACTCAGTATGGAAGTTGAAGGTCCAAAAACAGTGTATGCAAAAGATCTTGTAAGTAAAGATCCTGCAGTCCAACCAGTATATCCAAACACTATTATTGTAAAATTACTTGAAGGTCAAAAACTTGAACTTGAAGCAACGGCAATTCTAGGAGTAGGAAATCAACATACAAAATGGGCACCTGGTCTTATCTGGTACAGCTATGAGCCTGTTATCAAAGTTGACAATAAAGCAAAATCTTTTGATGAAAGCAAAGCGCATTTTCCTCCTCAAATCTTTAATGACAAAGGAGCAATTGATGCAAAACTCATTAATACACCTGAACTTGTTGATGCATGTATTGATGTTGATACTGCAGTAGTTGATATTACTTTTGATAACAAAAGTTTTCGATTCACTGTAGAAAGTTTTGGCGCACTAACAGCAAAAGAAATCGTTACGCAAGCACTTGACGTGTTTGGTAAACAGATTACTACATTTGAGGGGCTTGTAAAAGAGCTCAAATAAAGTTACTGTGGGTGTGCCGGAGCGGTCAAACGGGCTCGGTTGAGGGCCGAGTGGCTTATGCCTGCGCGTGTTCGAACCACGTCACCCACACTATATTTACGTGATTAACATGAAAAGAATCAAAAACAACCAAGTTGAGAGTCTCATAACAACTCTCAAAACTCTAGCTATTGCAAAGGAACGACCTTTGTGGAAGCGAGTCGCAGTAGAATTAACAAAACCAACGCGGCACAAACGAGAAGTAAACGTTTACAAACTAGAACGTTACGCAAAAGATGGTGAAGTCATTGTAGTTCCAGGAAAAGTTCTTGGTTCAGGCAACCTTAGCAAAAAAATCACTGTAGCAGCGCTACAATTCTCAGAAAGTGCACGAGCAAAAATCCAATCAAGCAAAGGAGAAGTACTCTCCATTAAAGAATTGATGGAAAAACATCCGGATGGCAAAGGCATTCGAATCATGGGGTAAAAAAATGATTGTAATTAATGCAGAAAATTTAATCCTTGGTCGTTTCGCAACATTTGCGGCAAAACAAGCTCTTCTTGGAAAAGAAGTTGTTGTGATTAACGCAGAAAAATCAGTCCTTTCCGGAACACCAAGTCAAATAATCGCTAAAGTCAAAAATGATAAGGATAGAGGAACTCCTGCAAAAGGTCCATTTATCCCAAACATGGCTGATAGATATGTACGACGAACTATTCGTGGAATGCTTCCTTACAAATTACCAAAAGGAGCAGCTGCATTCAAACGAGTAATGTGTTATGTCGGTACACCAGAACAATTCAAGAAAGAGACACCAGTAAGTCTTCCAGGTGCAAGTGTAAAGAAATTACCAAATCTCAAATACACGACTGTTGAAGAAGTGCTGAAACGAACATAGGTGAATGAATATGAAAGTTATAACAGCAACTGGTAAACGAAAAAGTGCAATTGCACGAGCAACGCTAACAGCTGGAACTGGAAAAATTAAGATTAATAATGTTGATCTTGATAACGTCAAGCCAGCTATTTCACAACTTCGCATGAAAGAACCGCTTATCCTTGCAGGAGCAAATGCTTCTAAAGTAGATATCTCTGTCACAGTACATGGCGGTGGCTTCATGGGTCAAACAACTGCAACCCGACTTGCAATTGCAAAAGCTTTAGCTGAAAAATATGATAAACTAAAAAGTGTCTTTTTAGATTATGATAGACAGTTAATGGTAGCAGATGTACGACGAAAAGAAGTACGAAAACCAAACACTCGTGGAAAAGCGCGAGC
>CAZHNR010000009.1:0-13611 GCA_964534065.1 uncultured Methanosarcinales archaeon | reverse complement strand
ACAAAAAATGATTATTCCTGTTCGATGTTTTAGTTGTGGCAAACCAGTAGGCCACCTCTGGGAACAATATCAAGAAAAAATTGCAAACGGTCAAGCACGAAAAGTTACGTTAGATGAGTTAGGTCTTGAACGATACTGTTGTCGAAGTGTCTTTTTAGGGCATGTAGATTTGGCAGATACTGCAGCAGCATTTAAAAAACACTAATTGTGTTTTTTAATAGTCAAGCTTTCAGCTTAACAGTTCAAGAAACACTAGTTTCTTAAGCCGTCGCTTGCGCAACACTTCAAAAAACACTAATTGTGTTTATTTTTTATTTTATTTCTTTCTTCTCGATAGTTTTATATGTCTCTCTTTCTAAGAATAGTTCATGCCTCGAAGAAGTATCGTACGACAGCGACTTGCAGAAATGTTATTTATTGCAGGGAGACTGACTGCGTACGAAGCTCACAAACATTATTTGCAATTATTTGGAAAAGTGAGTCAGCGAAATGTTTACTATCAACTTGAACGAGGAGCGAAAGCAGAACAGTTTGAACGCATTGAAGTACAGGAGAAAGGAGATTTTTCTTGGGGAGATGTGAGTAGGAAAGTATATTATGAAATAAAATCAAAAGAAGGCATTTCTCTTGACACACGTATACGAGAATATTTTACCAAGGTGAACTTATGAAAACATTAGCACAACTTCCAATAAAAAATAAACGAGTCTTTTTACGACTTGACTTAAACGTTCCTCTTAGTGGCGGAAAAATTACTGATGACTTACGTATTAAAAATGCACTTCCTACTATCGAATATATTTTGAAAAAACAACCAAAACAACTTATTATTGCAAGTCATTTAGGACGACCAAAAGGACGAGATGCAAACTTAAGTCTAGCACCGGTTGTCAAATCCTTGGTGAAGTATCTAGGTCGGCCGATGTACTTAGCCGAAGATATTCTGGCACCTTTACCTGACGAACCTCTTGTACTTCTTGAGAATTTGCGTTACTATCCTGAAGAAAAAGAAGGAAATCTGGCCTTTGCTAAGAAACTAGCAGCACATGCAGATATCTATGTAAATGACGCCTTTGGTACTGCACATCGAAAAGACGCAAGTGTATTTGCTCTTGCAAACCAATTTGAACACAAATCCCCTGGACTTCTGATGAAACAAGAATTGAGTTATGTGCATCTAAATCACAAACGACCGTTGGTTGCATTATTCGGGGCAGCAAAAATTGTTGACAAAGTTAAACTACTTGAAAAACTTCTACAACAAGTTGATAAAGTTCTTCTTGGAGGCGCAGTCGTATTTACTTTCTTGAAAGCAATGGACGCTGAAGTAGGAACAAGCTTAGTCGAAGATGAAATGATTCCTGCAGCAAAAAAAATTATGAAAAAATATGGTGATAAACTTATTTTCCCTGTTGACGTTGTAGTTGCTGCCAAATCTAGTCTTGGAAAGAAGATGACTGTAACAGAACGCAGGAAGATTTCAAGCGTGGTAACTGTAGATGCGCTCCCAAAAAATAAAGCAGGCTTTGATATTGGACCACAATCAATAAAATTATTTGAAGCAGTGCTTGCGGATGCTCAGACAGTTATTTGGAATGGTCCTTTGGGTGTTGCAGAGATACAACCCTATGATCAAAGTACAAAAAAACTTTCTAAGTATTTGGCAGAGGCAAACAAAACAGTAATTGTTTGTGGTGGTGACACTGCAGCAGCAATTCGAAAAACGAAGTACGCAGATGCAATGACGCATATATCGACTGGTGGCGGTGCAAGTTTGCAACTTTTGGGCGGAACTCAGCTTCCTGCGATTACTGTGCTAGAGAAATAATTATTTTCTTTTTTTATTCATTTCTTGCCGGAGAAAAATACCGCGGTCAAGAATGTTTTTGTACATTCCTTTGACTTTATCATTTCTTGCAACTCCCATTACTTCTTTGTGCTGGTTGGTTACAATCATCATATCTCCCTTTGGTTTGTGTTCAACTTGATTGCCAAAAATATCTCTACCACAGGTAAAAAGATAGGCTGTTTTTTCATCAACGGTAATAATTTGTTCCGTATGCTTTGCAATATGATCAAGGAGTGGAAAACTAGGAATGAATTTTTCTTTTTGCATGCGCCCAAGAACAAGGCCTGCTACTTGTGGCTCTTCAGTAGTTTTTGGAAGTACAAACTGATCTGGCAAAAGCGTCAAAGTGTTATTTGACCATAGGAGTTTGCCTTTTGGCAAAGGTATGTTGCCAAATAGTTTTAAATATGCTCCAAGCGCATCGTTTTCCATAGTAACTAGAGAAGAAGAAGTGTTTTTATATCCTTGCACATTCATGCTGTTTATGGTCCGAAAAGAACTCGTGCGAGAACATGTTACAACTCTGCATGCTTTGGCACAAAAAGAAACCTATGTCCGCCCTAAAAGAGCTTTGCGTTACACAAATCTTATTCGGCGTCTCTCAAGAAAACTGCGTTTTCGACTTGACCGACCTGTTAAGAAATCTTTCTGCAAACATTGTTATGTTCCCTTTGCACCCGGCCAGAATTGCCGTGTACGGACCCGAGATGGCGTGTTAGTGTACACTTGCTTTTCTTGCAAAAAGTATACAAAAACTGTTCTTTCTGCTAAATCAACAGTGAAAAAGTGAAGATGAGTCCCCAGGTACTCTCTTGACCTCATAAAAAAGCACGAATGCGTAATTTCGGACAGGCTTAAAGCCTAGGGACACTTATATGATATCTATCTTCTTTTTATGTATTCTCATCTTGTTAATGTTATCACTGTTAAGTGACTATAAAACGAAACGTTTATATATTAGTAATTACTAAGTAGTGACACAACAACCGGATTCTTTCTAAGAATTCGATGTGGTATGGTAAAAAAATGGCAAAATTAACTATTGATTTAGGAAAAGGCGTGACTCTCACTGCTCCAATTCGTTTACAAATGTCAGCTGATGAATGGCAGAGAATGACGAGTTATATCAACAGTCTAATTAACCAACGAAATGTGAAGAGGTGAGCATTGTGAGCTATGAAGAAAACGATTTTGAAGAACCGCTTGAAAACGACGATATGTATGCAGCCTTTGGAGAAGGTTTTGAGGAAGATTTTGACGCGCAAAGCGAAAAAGATTATGAAAACGCATTTGATGCTGCATTTAGTAAACCTGCTGAAGGCGAAGATTTTCTTGAAGAAGATAGCGCAGTCAACGAAGATGACTATGAATTTGATTCAGTTGTTGGCGGCCGTGACAAAAAACCAATTATGAGCATGCTCAACAAAGGGAAACTATCCAAATACGAAATGGATGACCTTCTTAACCAACTTTAAGAACGAACAATGAATACAACAACTACATCTGGACTTCGACAATATTCTGATGCTGCAGCAAGCGCTGTAGCAAAATATTTACCTGCTGACGTGGGAGCAACAGTTTTTGTAGCGGCAACACTTGCAGGCTCACTTGAAGAACTCTTAACAGGATTTAAAAGAGGAATTACAAATGGACACTCGCTTGCAAAAACTATAGGTGCGACAAGTGTAGCAGTTATGGGAAGAAACGCTCGAAATATTCTCTTATACGGTGCTGGATACACCTATCATACTACTCCACTTCATGAAGACGCAGGAATTGCTTACTTAGCAGCACTAGCGCCTGAAACTGCAAGAGCAGGAATGCGTTACACTCTAACGCAAAAAGAAATGGAAGCAAAAGAGTCCAAATCTCCTGCAAGACGACCCGTGTTATTTAAAGAGGTAGTGTAATTCATTAGTTTTTTATACTCTTTTTCTTTTCACCTGTATATATGACAATTCTTGGCCAAGGAGCAGAAGCACTAGTGAAGCGTGATGGGGATGTTGTGCATAAACAACGCATTCCAAAAACATACAGACACCCTGAATTAGATCTGAAGCTACGCGTCGCACGTACCAATAAAGAACGAAAAGTTCTTTTGCGTGCCAAGGAACTTAGCATTTCTGTTCCGGAAGTTCTTCCTAACTCTGCTGAAAATACGACACTTACCTTATCGTACTGTGCAGGTCCGCGCCTTCGCGATGTACTCATTTCCGAACCAATACGAACAGCAGAAATGCATGAAGTAGGTTGCGCAGTAGCACGTTTACATGCATCAGGAATTATTCATGGCGATCTTACTACGTCAAACGTTATTGCAGGTCCTTCAGGTATTGTTCTTATTGATTTTGGTTTAGCACAATTCACAAAAAAAATTGAAGATTTCGCCGTAGACTTACATGTACTGGAAGAAACTTTAGAAAGCACACACCCTTCACATTACAAACAATTATTCGCAGCGTTCCTTTCCGGATACCGAGACTTTGAAAACTCAGATGAAGTTCTTACAAGACTAGATACCGTGCGTAGCAGAGGGAGAAACAAATGAAACCATTACTTTTTTTATGCATCCTACTCCTTCTCATTTCATCAGCGAGTGCAGTAAATTTTGATACGGAACAAATCACTCTCCTTTCAGTTGTCGAGTTTGATGATGGCACACTTCGAGGAGGAACTGCAGAGTTCACCTTACAAATACAGCCTGGTTCTGGAAAAATATTTTTAGAAAGTTATCCTGCAGCAAAAATAGATATGCAAGTAGCAACACGTCTTGCAAATGAATATGCCTGCGAGTATGCAGAGGTAGATTGTAACCAATATGATTTCTTTTATACTGTTCGTTCAGGTTCGCCAATTATTGGAGGATCATCAGGAGGAGGTGCAGCAACTGTACTGACCTTAGCTTCATTACTTGACGTTCCTCTACGGGATGATGTCGCTATGACGGGAGCTATTTCTTCTGGCGGTGTACTTACTCCTGTAAGTGGTATTGAAGAAAAAGTACAAGCAGCAGCTGATGAAGGATATAACTTAGTTATTATTCCTTATTTGAGTCTTGATACTACTGTTGAAGATATTGAAGAAAGTGAAATTACAAATTCAACATTCATGAACGGAACAAATGTTACCAACACATCAAATACAACTGCATTTCCAAGTAGTCTTGTGTCTATGGAAGACTTTGCAAATATGTCAACACAAGTAGTTGCACTTCTTAGTATTCCTGAAGCATTTGCACGTGCTACAGACACGCCTTTACCAACACAACCTGCAATTGTATCGCCTCCTGATTACTACGTTGAAACTATGGAGAATACAGCTGAACTTCTTTGTGAACGAACAACAACGCTCTTTGAACAAATTCCTCTGGAAAGCTATAATGATTCTCTCTATGATTCTGCAGTTAATTTTTACAATCAAAGTATTGTGCATGCAGATACACTGTATACGAAAGCATCCTTTTGTTTTTCAGCAAATCTTGCCTTGCAACGATTAATTGTTAGTCAGTATGAAGATGTGGTTATTCTTGAAAACGCAAACCGACTCGCCTTTTCTTTGGAAGAATATAAAAAATCTGTTGAAACAATTCCATTACAATCATTTACTGATTTAGAAACGTATGTTATAGTTACTGAACGATTACTTGAAGCACAAGAAGCTCTTGATGAAGGACTAAGAAATGACTCAGTCACTGCCAATGAATTAGGGTACGCTATTGAACGCTATGAAAGTGCTCGAGCTTGGTCTGGTTTTTTTGGAAAAGATACGCGAGTCGTTACACTTGATCAAGAAAGTTTATTGTACGCATGCTACCAAGAACTGCAATCTGTTGAGACACGAATGAGTTATTTAACCTCTATTCTTCCTGAATCTTTTTTGACTGCAGTACGTTCCAACCTAGCAACGGCGTATGACTATTACGGTGATGAAGAGTATGCGTTGTGTTTGTTTAAAGCAACGAAAGCCAAAGCACATGCCAATGTGTTTTTCACAACACTTGGTCTTGAAGATGGACAACTCATGTTTGCAATTGATGCAAAGCAACAAGCAGCCGCAACTATCCATGCACGTCAGGCACCATTGTTCCCTCTTTTAGGTTATAGTTATAACGAGTATTCATTTGCTTTACTTGAAGACGATAGATACTCGGCACTCTTGTTTGCAGAATATGCTGTAGTGTTTAGTGATGTATCAAATTATTTTCCAGTAGCTCGTCAACCTTTTTACTCACAACTCTTTACGATGTCACGAGATATCGTATATTTCGGTATTGGTTTTTTGTTTGGAGCCTTTGTTATGTTTCTTTTTCTTTCACGAAAAATGCGATCAAAAAAACGACGCCGAAGATAAGTTCTTTGAGAAAAACCCTGAGAAGACCCCCTTGTAAAACAAGACAGCCTTCCCGGGAAAAAGAGGTGAGTAGTAACTCGCCCCCCAACAAAAAGACAAAAACATTCTGCATATATAAACATTTCTATTCTGTAATCATTCTATAGGAGTTACACATTACGGCTTGCTGTATTTCTCCACAGTATTTTTAAATAAAACCTTGCTTATACTTAGATATGTATGTGTCAGATATTACAGGGAGAAGCTATGAAGGTCCAGATTTCTTAGCTATGCTTGAAAAACGAATACGAAAACATATTCGAACACTCTCTTTAGTTGAAGCTTCCAAAACATATCGTTTTACTGAATGTATGAGCAAACAATCTGCCTATTTAGAGCATGTGCTGCGACAAATATTTTCTGATAGAATCACGCTCTCTAAAACAGAAGGGATACTTCTTTCAACAGAAACTTTAGATGACTGGGTAAGCGTACGCGTTGATCGGTTGTTTACCGGGGAACAACTTCAGCCAACCACGTATCCTACGCCTTTGCAAGTTATCAGCACAAAAGAACTTCTCGTTGCGACAGAATTACTTAAACTTGAAGGAACAGAACCTGCAGCAACTCACCAATTCGTACAAGAATTGCACGCTATTTATCCACAAACAAAATCCAGTTTTCTAAGAAGTTTCTTGCATATTGAAGAACAACTCGAAACCTTTTCGAAAAAATAGCCATCGTACTAAAATAAATTATTTTGTATAAACATTTCATGCGTAGAGTACTCTTCATAACTATCTATCTTATTTTGCTTTTGTTGCATGTAGATTTCTCACCCCAACAAGATGTCGGTGACTCACTACATACACAAGCTTTTTTCTGCCAAGAAATAAATTGTGTAGATTTTCTCATAACTCTGCTTGAACAAAACCCGGAGGCAACTTGCGTATTTTATGATATTGGAGAACAACGATTGTTAGATTATCTATCTCGCTCTTTACATACAGTGTATCTGGACGAAGGGAATCTTGATGCGTCCATGCCTGATACTTTTCTGCCACTTAAGAGACCTGGACTCATGCATCATAAGTTTTGCATCTTTGAAAACACTGTCCTGACAGGAAGCTGGAATCCAACCGAACGAGGAACCTATCTTAATGACAATTATATACTTCTCTTATCTCATCCTGAAATAGTAAGATCTTTTCGAAAAGAACTCCGCACGCTCACCTATCCACTCCCCACAAAACCTTTGCAGTTGCAAAGTGATGCTACTTCTTTTTCATTGTACTTCTGTCCAGAACATAACTGCGAAGAAAAAATTGTTACAGAATTGAAAACAGTAACAAGCTCAGTAGATGTTCTTTCGTTTACGTTCACAAGTAAACCCCTTGCAACTGAACTTCTGAGATTACAGAATGATACTATCGCTATTCGTTTCTTACAAGAAAAAAGACAGAGTTATTTAAGCACTGTTGAAGAAGACTTAGACTCTGCTGGAGCGGAAGTTGCGTATGACACGAATCCCTATACAATGCACGGCAAAGTCTGGATACTTGATAATCACACATTAATTCTGGGAAGTTATAATCCTACGAAAGCAGCGACAACAAAAAACGATGAAACACTTATTTTTATCAGAAATGACACGGCACTTATCACTGCTTTCACTGCCGAATTTGAGCGTATTTGGGCTACTCGAGAGAAATAGCTTTTTAAACCTATAGCGTTATCAACAATAAGGCTTAAATACTCGTTTAGCGGTCTTGTTTTCAGACACACTAAAGGTGAAATAATGGTATTATTAAATTTCGGATTTACGAACATAAATGTTTCAAAAGGACAGACGAACGGCAAAAAGGTCAATATAAATAGCGGTCTTAAAATTACTGATGTAGGCATCTCAAAAGCAATTTCTCCTACTGATCAGAAACCCTTTTTAATAAAATTTGAATATAAAGCAAATTATCAACCTAACGCAGGTTCTATTGTGCTTCAAGGAGAACTTATGTACCTTGCAAACAATGATATTGCTGATGAAATCGAAAAAGAATGGAAGAAAAATAAATCACTTCCAAAAAGTATTTCTTTGAACATCTACAATCGAATCCTCCACAGTTGTACTGTTGAAGCATTACTTCTCAGCCGAGAAGTAGGATTGCCTGCACCTGTACAATTACCTAAATTAAAGATGCAACATGAAGCAAATACTGTTTCAAGTAAATCTACGGCAAAAAAATCAACTCCTAAAAAATAAATTTAGGTATGTCCTATGCAAGACCAAGGTATCCAAATAAAAGTAGTTGAAGCTATGCAAGATGACATCAATCGCGGTGTCGTACGAATAGATAAATCCTTCATGCAACAAATTGGTGTAGAAGAAGGAGAATATGTTCTTATTAAAGGAGATAAAGAAACTATTGCAAAAGCTGAACGAAGCTTACCTGGAGATTTTGGTCTAAATATTATCCGTATGGATGGTATTATCCGACGAAATGCTAAAACAAGTATCGGCGAATATGTTACCATACGAAAATCTCAAGCGGTTCCTGCGACAAGCGTAACGATTGCTCCTGCAACGGAAGGAATTAAAGGCATTCGTGTGGATAACCCTTTGTTTTTTAACGTACTTCTAAAAGAAAGAGGTCTTCTCAAAGGAGATATTATTAGTGTCCGTGGAAACTTCGTACCGTTTGGAGAACTTATTTTTCTAGCTGTAGAAACACAACCTAAAGGACAATCTGTCTTTGTCACTCCAGATACAGCAATTACTTGTTTAGAAGAACCAGTAGCACTCAAGGAAGATGAAAGCGTACCTGATGTTAGCTATGAAGACATTGGTGGATTGAAAGAAGAAATTACTAAAATTCGTGAAATGGTGGAACTTCCACTTCGACACCCTGAACTTTTTGACAGATTAGGTATTGAACCCCCTAAAGGTGTTCTTTTACATGGGCCTCCAGGAACAGGAAAAACTTTGCTTGCAAAAGCAGTAGCTACAGAAACAAACAGTAGTTTCTTTGTTATTAACGGTCCTGAAATTATGAGTAAATTTTACGGACAAAGTGAAGAAAATCTCCGAAATATTTTTGAAGATGCAGAAAAAGAAAGCCCTTCAATTATTTTTATTGATGAAATTGATGCAATTGCACCGAAACGTGAAGAAAGCAAAGGTGAAGTGGAACGGCGAGTTGTAGCACAGCTATTGACTATTATGGACGGGTTGAATACTCGAGGAAAAGTCATTGTTATGGCGGCAACAAATATTCCTAACTCCATTGATCCCGCTCTCAGGCGACCGGGTCGTTTTGATAGAGAGTTAGAAATTAATCCTCCTGACGCGGAAGGTCGTCTTAATGTTATAAAAATTCATACGCGAAATATGCCTTTACACGAAAGTGTCGACCTTGATAAAATTGCACAAATGACACATGGTTTTGTTGGTGCAGACTTAGCAGCTTTAGCAAAAGAAGCAGCAATGATTGTCCTTCGAAAACTTCTTCCTGATCTTAATTTAGCAGACGAGGAACCCATTCCTCCACACGTACTTGAACATGTGACGATTACTCACGAAGATTTACTCAATGCTCTGAAGGTCGTTCGACCAAGTGCTATGCGAGAAGTCCTCATCGAAACACCAAATGTTACCTGGGAAGATGTTGGAGGACTTGAAGACGTGAAGCAAGAGCTCATTGAAGCTGTGGACTGGCCACTGCGAAACAAAGCACATTTCAAACGAATGGGCGTGACGCCTCCTCGAGGAGTACTTATTTATGGACCTCCGGGAACAGGAAAAACTTTAATGGCAAAAGCTGTAGCAAAAGAAAGTGAAGCAAATTTCATTGCAATCAAAGGACCTGAACTGCTCTCAAAATGGGTGAATGAAACTCCTCAACTTGTTAAGAAACTTTTTGCAAAAGCACGACAAGTCAGTCCTGCAATTATTTTTATTGATGAAATTGATGCAATTGCTGCTAACCGTTCTAGCTCTGATAATAATTCAGGTTCAAACATGAATGCAGTAAATCAATTACTTACTGAAATGGATGGTCTTGAAGAACTCAATGATGTAATTGTTATTGCAGCAACAAATAGGCCTGATATGATGGACACTGCGCTCCTTAGACCAGGAAGATTTGACCGTATTGTTTTGGCTGGAGTTCCCGATCATAAGGGAAGAAAAGCAATCTTTAAAGTTCATCTTAAAACCATGCCGATAGCAAAAGATGTTGCTATTGATGAGCTAGTTAAACGCACAGAAGGTTATGTTGGAGCAGATATTGAAGCAGTCTGCCGTGAAGCGGCAATGCTTGCGCTGCGTTCAAACATTGAAGCTAAGCACATAACTTTAGATAATTTTGAAGGCGCGCTTAAAAAAGTACGACCGAGTGCGAGCAAAGAAATCCAACAGGCTTACGCTGAATTACAAGAGAAATTCTCTAGTGCGCGTGCAAACCAAATGAAAGAAGATAAACCTGCATATTATGGTTAGTTTATAATTCTGCCACAATACTTTTCTTGTTATTTTTCTTATGTAAATAGCGAATCCCAAGTGGAAGAATGATGCTTACAAGCATAACTGCAACTGCCAAGAGAAATTTAGGAGACGCAATGTCAGTTAAACTATCGCCTAAGAGATTAAGCGCGAAGGTGATTGGAAGAATTCCAAGCATAGTGGCAAGCATGAATTTAGGTATAGAAATATTTGTTAAGCCAGCCACATAATTCTGCACTTCATAGGGCATGACTGGAATAAGTCTTAGATAGAAGACAAACAAAAAATTATTCTTATCTGCTTTGGTAGCTAATTTTGCGTATTTGCTCGTAGCAAGTTTTGCCTGAATTTTTTCTCTACCATATTTTTTAGCAACAAGAAAAGGAAGTACGCTGGTTACAGTGGCAGCAAAAATAGTGAGAAGTGTACCATACAAAGGACCGAATACTAACCCTCCCACAATGGACATAAGTGTACCAAGCAGGGGAACAAACATCGCGATAGCATAGAGTATAATGTAGATAAGCGGAGCAAAAGGACCGAACTGTTCGACAAAGGCCTGTATTACATCAGGAACGATATACTGCCAGACTTGAAAATAAATACTCAGAGCAAGAAGAAGTACGCCGCTACCTAGCAATATTTTTTTCATGGAGTCATTCTGTTTCCTTAGTTTTTAAGCCTTGTTAAATTGTTATGCTTCAAGGACTTCTGCTGTATTTCCATATCGTTTAACGAGAAAGGGGATGAGTGCAGCTAGAAGTGTAACTATTCCAAGAATGATAATATTGTGCGTGCTTGTATTTGCAATAGTATCGCCAAGTAAAGCAAGAGCTAATGTGCCTGGAAGCAAACCAACAAAGGTTGCAAGGACAAAGTTTTTCACAGAAATATTTGTCAAGCCAATAAGATAATTTTGTAATTCATAAGGTAAGAGCGGAAGTAAACGCAAATACAAAACGTATAAGAAACTATTTTTGTTTACTTTATGAGCATATTTGTCATATCCTTTCTTAGTTAACCATGCGTAGGTTCGCGCAGTAGCAATTTTTCTTGCAAATAAGAAAGGAAGAATACTTGCAAACGTCGAGAGAAAGATAACGAGAACTGTTGCAAGCACAGGCCCAAAGAGAAGACCTGCGACAATTGTGAGAATGGTTGCGACATGAGGAATCCAGACAGCTACGAAGTAAGCAAGAACAAATATAATTACCGTCCATGGCCCAAAGCCTTCTAGAAATAACTTAACTGTTTCAGGTTCAATAAATTTTCCTATAAAGAGAAGTCCAAGTATTGCAAGGATAGGAACTACGGTAAGCAGTAATTTTTTCATAGTTATTCATAGAGTATTTTCTTTATGAATATTTTGTTTTTTTCCATACACTCACCAGATTACTTCATTCCAATTGCTTCGTATTTTTGCACGTAAAAACCCCATTTAGTATTGTTAATAGTTTGCATGCCTTGATCAAACGGTTGCTTTTCTAATAGGGCGTCAATATATTTTTTTCCTTGATTTTTGAATAAAGAATAGAATGTGCTGGTTATAATTGGCATTGTGTCGAAGTGTTTTTTTAGTTCACTTTCAATAATTCCTGCTAAAAGTCCTGCGTGCATATATTCAACCTGGTAAGAAAATGTTTTTTCAATTTCCTGCTTGGAAACATACTCTCGTGTGAACACTTATGTTCTATATGTTTTGAGTAAGCTATGGATTGTTTTACTAGAAAAGGTTTCACTAGTGACAGGTATGTTGCCGTTTTTTACTTCATTAGCTATCAGTCCTCCAAACGGTTGCAATTGAGCTGGCCAATTCTCGGAAGGTCCAAACATAGATTCGCCATTATATAATTTTATAGTTTTGTTAGATTTCTCATTGCTATAGGTGACACTTTTTTGACGAGAGGCAACTCGTACATCTTTGAAATTATCTTCATAGTCTCTAATATCTTGTAAGGTCTTTTCTCTGTCAAATTCTTGTAGCAATAGTGATAGCATGTGTTTTCTACCTTTGTTTGAGAATAAAAGTCTTTCCAATGAATTTATAAATCGCATCAACTTTGTTTCTTTCAATGTCTCTAGAAAATGCTACTAAAGCACGAAGTTAAACACTTCTTCCGTTTCTACTAGAGAATACTTTCTTGGTGAACTACTATGAATCATTATGAACAATTACATGACAAACAAAAAAAAGCACATGATGCGAACTACGTTACTCCTACGATGACGCTCGATGACTGGGTGGCAGTAAAAGGTCATGATTTTTCTCAAGCATTTGATATTACTGATTTTTTCCAAAGTCTTTTCACGACAGGTTTTCAAGCAACTGCATTAGCACAAGCAGTAGCGATTCTTAAAGAAATGAAAGAAGAGAATGCTCTTATCTATTTGGGTTTCACTTCTAATATGGCGAGCTGTGGCGTTCGAGATATTATTGCCTATTTGTGCAAAGAAAAACTTATTGATATTGTTGTTACCACAATTGGCGGTGTGGAAGAAGATCTTATTAAAGTCTTCAAACCTTTTGTTCTTGGAACCTATGATACGCCAGGAAAATTTCTACGAGATAATGGTATTAACCGAACAGGAAATTTGTTCATACCTAATGACCGCTATTTACTCTTTGAACGTTTCATGATGCCATTTCTAAAAAAAATGCACGCGAAATATACTGCTCAAGGAAAAATTATGTCCACTCGTCAACTCTGTTATGAACTTGGTGTTGCCATTGATGACGAATCCTCTATTTATTATTGGTGTGCAAAGAATGATATTCCAGTCTTCTGTCCAGCACCTACTGATGGAAGTATTGGAGATATGATTTATTTCTTTATGCAAAAACATAAAGATTTCAGACTTGACGTCGCTCAGGATATGGTTGAATTAACTAATATAACTATTAACGCTGAAAAAACAGGAATTATTGCTCTTGGTG
>CAZHNR010000008.1:0-23554 GCA_964534065.1 uncultured Methanosarcinales archaeon | reverse complement strand
AAATTGATAAGTTTTTCATGTTTGCAAAAAACCTCGGAGCAAAAGTTGTCTATATCACTGAAGGTGAAGAAGATGACGAAGAAGGTAATACTAAAAACAGTATTGTTCAAGTTGGTTTTCTCCATCAAGGCATCATGCATCATATTGATTTTTCTGAGGAAGATGACTATGATGAGGACGACGAAGAAGATGACGAAGAGTATGATTCTGAGGAAGATGATGAGTTAGAAGATGAAACTGAAGAATCTGAAAGTCAACCAGCTCCAAAAAATACTAATCAGTTTATTGGTGGAAGTTCATTCTAGCTCTTGCTAGAATTTTTTTCTTTTTTATTAAAATTTAATTCTTAAAACAACTATATAAAAAATAAATACACTAACTTAAATCTTAAGACTTGTTACTTTACTCATACCGTGTTCATTCATACTAACACCGTATAAATAATCTGCTTCAGAAATAACTCCATCATTGTGACTGATAACAACGTACTGAGCACCATCACAGTATCCTCGAACAAGGTCTGCTAATTTCTCACTGTTCTTTTTATCAAGTGCAGCATCTACTTCGTCAAGCACATAGAAACTTGCAGGTTCATATTCTTGAACAGCAAAGAGGAAGGCAAGAGCAGTCATAGTTTTCTCTCCGCCAGAAAGACTTCGAATATCCATAAATCGCTTACCAGTAAGTCGTACTTTGATTTCTACTCCACCAGCGAAAGGATCGTTTTTATCTTCAAGCACAATACTTGCATCTCCCTTAACAAGAAGAGTTGAAAAGATTCTTTGGAAATTTGCTTGGAGCGCGTCAAAGGTTTTCATAAAAAGTTCTTTTTTCTTACTATCAATTTCATTCATCATGAGAAGAACATCTTCTCGTTCTTTGCGAAGCGTATCTTTTTTGTCAAGAAGTGCTTGGTACTCATGCTGAACTTCATCATAGATTTCAAGAGCACGCATGTTTACTGCTCCAAGTTCTGCAGTCATACGTTCAAACTGAGCAAGTTCTCGTTTGATAAGATCTCGTTCTTTATCAGCATAAGGCTCAACATCTTGATAATCTTTGTCTTCCTCGTGAAGTCCAGAAACTTCTGCTTTGAGTCGTGCTTGTTCTAAATGGAGAGCATTAACCTTGTGTTCAATATCTCTGCTTGCAGTGTTTTTAGCAACGATTTCGTGTTCACGTTTGTTAATTTCTTCAGTGAGCTTGCTTCGTTTCTGGAAGAGTTCCTTAAATTGAGCGTAGAAAGCTGCTTCTTGTTTTTCTTTTTCTTTAAGTTCTTTCTGCTGGTTTTGCACGCTTGATTTGAGGTCTACTTCTTCACGTTTGAACCCACTCAATTCTTTGTCGTGCTGTTTAATAATTTCAAGGATTTTTCGGTCTTCAGGACCTATAATAGTTTCCACTTCTGTAATTGTGTGCTTGAGATCTCCTTGTAATTGAATAAGCTCTTTTGTGAGTTCCATTTGCTTTTCTTCAAAGCTTTTGAGTTCAGCAAGTTTTGCAGGATTTCGTAAGTCCGTAAGTTTGTCTCGGAGTTGTTGACGTTGTATTTTGAGCTGCGCGAATCTTCTGTTTTCATCACTGATATCGTCTTGAATAGTATCGATTTGTTGTTCGAGTTCTTTATTCTTATGAACAAGTTTTTGTTTTTCATCACTGTCAAGCATTGCGTCTCCGCTATCAAGGTGCAGTGATTTTTCTGTTTTAATAATATCTCCCTCAAGTTCAGCTTTCAGTGCTCGCAAGCGATCAATAAACTCATGAGTTTCTTGACTTTTTTGTTCGAGCCGTGCAATCATACTTTCTTGATCTGCAAGACTAGCTTGTACTTGTTCTATATCTTTGTTCAGTTCTTCTTGTCCAAACACGCCACCTGTTTTTCTTTGCTGACGGTGACCACCTGACATTGCTCCACTTGGTTCAACAACATCACCAGTCATAGTGACCATTCGAGTACCACCAATACCAAGTCTTCTTGCTGTGGAGATATCTTGAACCACTACCGTATTTCCAAAGACGTATTCAAAGACTTTTTTGTACCTCGCGTCAAACTGCATGAGATCGACTGCAAGACCTTTCACACCTGATTCTTTGAGACGACGTAAATCATCTCGAATCTCTGGTGAACGAATTTTATTAAGTGGGAGGAAGGTTGCAACACCTAGTCGTTTATCCTTAAGAAGTTTAATACACTTTGCTGCAACTTGATCGTCCTTGACGACAACGCTTTTAACACGACCACCAGCAGCTATTTCAAGTGCTAAAGAATATTCGCTTGGAACATTTCCAAGTTCTGCAACGGTGCCAAGTATTCCTTTTTCTTGTTTTTTTAAGTCAAGAATAAATTTGAGGGCGCTACTTCCTGCAAGTTGTTCCATCACACTTGCTTTCTTTGCTTCAAGGACTGCTAGCTTTTCTTGTTGGCTGATTGCTTTGCTTCTTGCTGTAGCAAGTTGCGTAGCATATTCAGAAGATTGTGAAAGTACTTTATTCAACTCAAGAGTTGTTTTTTTGAATTCTTGTTTTTTGTGCTTAAGTGCATCAAGTTCTTTTTTATGTTCAGCATGTACACTTGCGAGTTTTTCAAGACGATCATCAATGGTTTGTAGTTGCACTTCAACCCGATCTTTTTCTCGAAGAATAGCTTGTTGTTTTTCTCGAAGATCATTCATACGTAATTGAATTTCTTCAAGTTCAGTATCAATAGTATCTATTTGCTTGTCAGCATCAGTTTCTATTTCAAGATTATTTTTCTTTTTGAATTCAAGAATTTTCTTTTGGAGACTTTCCTGATCTTTATGTCGTACTTGGATTTGTTTTTCCAGTTCGTTTTTTCGTTTATCAAGAACGCTTGTTTTTTCTTTGAGTTCTGACTGGCTAGACTTCAGTTCTTCCTGTCGTCCACGAAGTTTTTCTACTTCTGTTTCAATAGTTTGAAGTCGTTGGCTGTCTACAGCAAGTTTTACTTTCATCTCTTCGATGATTTTGTGCATCTTGACTTGTTCTTTTTCGCCTTTCTCTTCTACTTCTTCATTGATTTCTTTGATATCTTTTTTTCTTGATTCAATTTCTTCTCGAAGTGTAACAATATGTTTTTCAGAAGCATCTAATTTTTCTTGATAACCTTGTGATTGTGTCTGGAGTTTTTCAAGTTCAGAATTCTTTTTATCCAGAGCATCGACAATAAGGGTTTTTTTATTACGTTTTCGACTGTCTTCAAGATCTTTATATTTTTGAGCCTTGTCGCGGTCTTTTTTCAGTTCCTTCAGATAGCTTTGTCTTTCTGCGAGAATAATATCTGCTTCGTTGAGTTTTTCTTCAACTCTGTTCAGTTCTCGCACTGCTTTTACTTTTTTATCTTCATAGACATTAATACCGGCAATTTCTTCAATAATTTGGCGTCTATCATTCGGACTCATTTCAATAAGCCGAACAATATCACCTTGTAAAATAATGTTATAGCCATCAGGATTAATATTTGCATGGCTGAGAACGTCAAGAATCTGTGTTCGAGTAGAAGTTGCATCGTTTATTTTGTATACGCCTTGTCCGCTTGCTTTGATGATTCTTGTAATTTTTACTTCTTTTTCTTCAATGCTAGGAAATGAGTTTTCACTGTTATCAAACCAGATGGATACTTCTCCCTCTTTTGCTGGCTTTTTTGTTTTCCCACCATTATATATGAGATTTGAGGATTTTTCTACGCGAAGCCCTTTTGCACCGGCTTTTCCAAGCACAAAACAGAGAGAATCGAGGACGTTGGATTTACCGCTTCCGTTAGGACCGAGAATACAATTAAAATGATCGCCAAAAAGAATTTCTGTTTTTGTTGCAAAAGACTTAAAGCCCTTCATCTCCATTTTCAGTATTTTTGTCACACCAACACCCGCACTGCAAAGAACACCTATTACCTAGAGAAATTCCTTGACCACTGAAGAAAAATGGTCTTTGCTGGTTTATAAATATTTCTACCTCAAAGAGGCGTCTTCTCCCATAAATAGGTGTTTTTGTACATTCTTGAAATGTAACTTAACAAATGCCGAAGGTGAGAGTTTACGTTTCTTCAATTCGTCAAGTGCAACACTGACATGTGTGGACCCTTTTGGAATCAAAAATCCTGCTTCCGTACTTAACCTTTCAAATTGTTTCACTGCCTTGGACCGAGCAAGAATACTTGCTGCAGCTACTGCAAGAGATTTTCCTTCAGCTTGTGTCACTGCTTCATCGCCTACCTTGCATCCTGGATACGCATCCACAAGGTGGAGTTGACCTTTCTGCTTATGCGTGGCTATTGATTGATGCAGCTCGTTAAGTACCTGCGTAATAGTTTTTGTTTGTGTCGCTGTATTGTAGAGTTGAGGATCAAGTTCAATACTCACGCACTGTTGAGGATACTGTGCTTCTAACTGTGAAGCAATGCCCAGAATCTGCCCGTCAGTTAAGAGTTTACTGTCTTTTACGCCAAGAGCAAGTAGTTCGTTCTTGAGTTCAGGACTATAAGAGAATCCGCTAACAATAAGACCTCCAAACGTATCTCCTTTCAGCGTTTCATCACTTCCAAACACAGACAAAGTATCATATGATTTCGTAGGAAGAGCCTTTACTACCTTGGGTTGTTTTTGAGAGAATTTTGCAAACATTCGTTCATAGCTAGATACGTCAGCATCACTGCATTGAATAAGTAATTTACCAGACGCGTATAAAGTAATACTACAACCAGATTTTTTGAAACGTTGTACTTGACTTTCCTGTGTAGTTTCTGCCAAATGAAAACCGTGCTGAAAAAGAAACTGTATATCAGCTGATTTTACTCCAGTATAGACGAGATTCATTTTACACTCCAAATAGTGCAAGCCCGTCCACAACAAGGAGTTTCAAGTATCCGACAAAGGGAATGCGAAATACTGCTTTTCCAAGAAGTTGTTCTTCTTGAACATTTTCCTCATTAAGATCAAAAGAAACTATGGGTTGCGGATTATTATCTCCTTTAGTAACATAAGAAACATCGCCGTTTTCCATTTGCGTAGCAACAATGCGATGAATAATCGGATAAGGTTTTCCAGAAGAAAAGACAATAATATCGCCCACTTCTAGTTCATCCACGTCAGCGCCGACAAGCAAAATAACATCTCCCCTATTAAACCCGGAAGAGAGAGGATACTGTGAAAATTCTTCTTTACTTATACCTTGATCTTCGTACCATTGTCCTGCGTTTCGCGGACAAACATCGGCTGCGCATTCACCCCACCATTCGTCAAAAGGAGCGTCGTGTTCCATACTTTCTGAAATGACAGCTACTAAAGGAAGACCTGTTCCAAAAAGTAGCCCTAGCAAAGGATACACAATAAACTTAATGAGAACAAAAGCAAGGACAATGTTCACTGCCCAGCTCAAAAGAGAGTCATCATACCAAATAAAGTGCCATAATCTCCGTAACCAGTGTGATTCTGGAGTTGGTTTTGCTCTCTTTTTTCCCATGGAATTAGAGGGGAAAACATCTTTTAAATACCTTTACCTTTAGAACTATTTATAAGCAATAATTGATTCGTATCAGTATGGTTCGAGAACGCTTTTGTCCAAAATGCGGTGGTCCTATATCTGATGGACGTTTTTGTAGTGCATGTACTACGAAGGAAATCACCTATGAACCTCCTTTAGTGCAAGTATCTGAGTTTGGTCGAGTCTATGAGAAAGGAAGATGGGTGCAATTTAGCGATTTAGATGCAGTACTCATTAAAGCAGCCAAACAAGCACTTTCTGAAGATATTGAATTGAGCATTGATCCTTTCGAATTCATTCCTGCTCCAAAGACAAAAACTGTCGTGACGGCACGAGGAATAATTGATGGCAATGAAATGACCTTTCCCATTCGCCTTTCGTATCGCCAATGTGATTTCGGTCAAAAACAAAAGACTGGTTATTATGAAGGAATCCTGCAAATTCAACGACCTCATGATGAAGTTCTTGAATATATACAAAAAGATCTTGAAGCAGTTGGTAAAAAAGGAATTTTTATTACAAAGACGGCTCCGACAAAAACAGGAATTGATTTATATTTTACAAACAAAAATTATTTACGAATTTTAGGGCAGCGTATCATCAACAAATTTGGCGGTGAGCTTGTCCTTAACCCACAATTATTTACAAGAAACCATTTAACTTCAAAAGATGTGTACCGCTTGAATGCATTAGTTCGTCTTCCTGAATTCAAAAAAGGAGATATTATTTCATATAAAACAAATAAGGCACGAATTAAAAAGTCAGGCATTCATGTCGTTAAGATTACAAGTATGGGCAAACTCATCAAAGGTACTGATCTTGTTACTGGTACTGTTGCAGGTTTTGAGTTGAAGTATATTAAGGATGTTAGCATTTTACCTCAAATTGAAACTACTATTAGTAGCGTGTTGCCTGAAATGCAAGTCCTCGATCCCGAAACCTATCAAGAAGAAGCAGTGCTTAACGAGACAGTACAGGGAAACTATGAAGTAAACGATAAGGTTTCTATCGTAAAAACGCCATTTGGCGCACTAATCGTCGAATAAGAGTCGAAAGGTTTAAATACTCAAATGTGTTGATAGAATTATCCGTACAAGGGTAGCGGAGGAGAACATTTATGGCTGATAACGAAAAGAAATTTTCCAAACAACTCATTAACAAGACTGTTGTATCAAAGACAGGTAAGCGCTTTGGTGAAGTCGGTGACATTATTTTTGAAACATCTTCTGGAGAACTCATCCATATTGTTCTTCGAGAACCTACGATGTATACCAAAAAGCTAGAACTAGAAAAGAATAAAGATGGTGAATCACTTATTCCTTTCAGTGCAGTAATTGCAATGGGCGATTTCCTTGTTGTAGCAGAGGAAGACATAATTTAAGTCTTCAAAACTAATTCTTTTATTTTCATTTTTACATTTTCCCAATTCTTATAAACTTCAAAGTATTTTAATATAAACATGTCATCAACTATTTGGACTGAAAAGTATCGACCTAAAACATTTAAAGAAGTTAAAGGGCAACAGCATGTCGTCAATCGACTAGAAGCTTTTGTAAAAGAGCAAAATATGCCCCACCTTTTATTTGCAGGTCCTGCAGGTATTGGTAAAACTACTTTGTCCTTAGTGATGGCACGGCAGTTTTTTGGCGAGAATTGGCGAGATAACTTTCTGGAACTCAATGCAAGTGATGAACGTGGTATCGACGTTGTTCGTGTAAAAGTAAAAGATTTTGCAAGGACGAAAGCATTGGGTGACGTACCCTTTAAAATTATTTATCTTGATGAGTGTGACGCTCTCACAAAAGAAGCGCAGCAAGCACTAAGACGAACTATGGAGAATTATACTTCAAGTTGTCGTTTCATTCTTTCCTGTAATTATTCATCAAAAATTATTGATCCTATCCAGTCTCGATGTACGGTCTTTAAGTTCAAGCCTCTTGAAAAAGAAGAACTTCTAAAAATTGTCGACATGGTGATTAAAGAAGAAGGTTTGACCGTGAACGATGAAGCAAAAGAAACTCTTTTTGAAGCCTGTCACGGCGATGCGCGAAGAGCTGCTAATATTTTGCAAAGTGCTGCGACCTTCAATAAAACTATTACCTCCGAGGATATTTTTTCTATCGCTTCGTTAGCAAGGCCAAAAGAATTGAATGTTATTTTTGAAGAATGCGTAAATAAAGATTTTTTGAAAGCTCGAAAAAAACTTCTTGATATAATTCTTACATATGGCTTATCAGGCGTGGACATCATCGCACAATTACAAAAAGAAGTTTGGAAAAACACCGACTTGACGAATCAGCAAAAATTAGGTTTTGTCAAGGCATGCGGTGAAGCAGAATTCAGACTTATAGAAGGTAGTGATGAATATATTCAATTAGAAGCATTACTGGCGACGCTTATTGCCTCCTTAGAGTAACCAACTATCAATATTATGTTCAATGATACGCTCTTGTTCTAAACGTAACTCAAGAAGCCTCTTCTCTTTTTGCACATGGTGTTCTTCTTGTTTAATATGCGTAGCAAATTTTCGTGACAATGAAGTGATACGTTCAATAACTGAGATGAGCTGAGTCGTCACACTAAACCTCCCATGGTGTCGTATTTCAAGAAGGCCTTTTTCTCTCGCATGTTTTAATTTGCGTAAGTCATCTAAATAACAAACACAGAGTTTTTGTAAAGTAAGTAAACTATCTATAAGTTCAGGAATATGTTTTTGTAACCAAGAAGTATCCAATTGAAGAAATTGTTTAAGCGCAGGATCTTCCTGTTTTATATGTGCATTTATTCCTTGAAAGATTTTCAGATCATTGTATAAATTTTCTTCAACAAAAGTAATACGATTAATGATTTGAGTTCCAAATACGCGAACGTGAATAAGTTCTGATTCGAAACCTTTGAGAAGACGTTCAAGACTTTCTAAATGATGTTTATGAATTAACATAAAAATATACCCTGTATAATAAAAAAAAGAAAAAAAATCGAAGGAACTACGAGTCTAGTTTCCTGCGTCTTTGATAACAATTGATTGTCGGACGCTTTCAGCATATCGGTAGCTTAAATCTACGGAGAGTAAATCTTCATAGATTAAGTTATCTTGGCCGGAAAGTTCTTCAACAGTACAAGTAATTATTCGCGGTGCGCCATCATACATTTTGATTTCGCCAAAGGAATAGGAACCAGTATCAGTGAAACTGCCTTGACATTCAATTGCTGATTGTGATGATGCAGGAAGTGATATTTCTACAAAGACTTCGTCTTGTTCATCAAGATTAGATACTGAATCGTCACAAGGGTTTGTGTTGTCACCATGGAAACGGTAGATTTCGCCATCTCCAACATGAGATAAGGTGAACGTAATACTTACTCTATTTGCTCCTTGTGGTTGTTGTTTAAAGTTAGTAACTTGAATTGGTCCTCCACTGTTTTTTGCATCTTGAGGTCCACTTACTGTACAGACTGATTGTGCCTGAGCACTTGTTACTGCATCGGTGACGTCATTTGCTAAACAGACAGGAGTCGTCGATTTTGTTTTGTAATCATAACAGACATCTACAACAAAGGATTTAGGTATATCTCCTTGACTATCAGGTTGATATCTAAGATTGTTGAATGTTGCAGTTGCAAATTGTCCATCAATTACAGAACCATCAATATTTTTTCTTGTTCCTCGAAGCGTGTCACTTAATTGTAACTGTAAATCTTGAGGGCTCACATCAAATTGATCTGAAAGGATTCCTCGAACGCGAACATCGATAAGATCGCTGTTTGCAGGTTCAATATCATATTCTCCTTTGTTATCAAGTTTTACACCGATACTAAAGGATGATTGGTCGTTGTCAAGGATTGCTCCATTTTCTAATGGTGGCATTCCCGGTACGAACTCTAGCTCTAAAGCTTCAGTTCCTCCTACCCATGGATTCAGGACAGGTCCTGTTGGTGATCCTTGAGTAGTGCATGCTGCAAGTACTAGGACTGCAAGCGCCATTGTTACAAGTAATAGTTTTTTCATTGTTTTTTGTCCTCCGATTTTTTTTAGATGACTCGTTTGATTGTCATTGATCGTTGTATGGTCTGCGAATAACCGTAGCCAAGCTCAATAATGAGCGGCGTTTCATACGCAGAGTTTGCTGTTTGGTATTCAAGATTGTACTTGCAAGTGAATTGTCCTCGGCCATTCACCAGACGCACACCGTCTCCTCGGTCTGGAGTACAGAACAATGGAGTGTTTCCAATTCGCGCATCAAGTATATAGACTTTGTTCAATGCTTGCGGAGATACTCGGCCAGGATAATAGGGACTACATTGTTCTAAGTAACCCATATCATACACTCGCCCATTATCTAAGTTTGCAATGTTAATAGTGAAAAATATGCTGTTTCGAGAGTTTTCTTGTTCTACAGAAGTCACTGCTACAGGAGCGCCATTTCCTCCGTTGAAAGTAATTTCTCGTGGCCGACATACTTTGTTAATACTTTGGTCAAAAGGAGAAGGATCAATACAGACTTGAGGTGCTGCATACGTAGCGTAAGCAAAGCAATTTGTTACTAGGAAAGGTACTGCTCTATCTGTTGCGTCAAGTCCCCGAGGCCAGTTTCGTACTTGTCCTTCAAAAATAATAGTATCTTGTTCGCCACCTGGGAAATTGTAATCATCAGGTGCCAAGTAATATTCTTTCCCGTTAAAGCGTGCAAAGTCAAGTCCTGATAAAAGGATGAGCATACCCTGGCCTCTGTTGAGTGCGTCAAGGTTGAAATTATCATCAATGCTCAATTGGAACTGCGGGTTATTTCCTTGTTGATCAAAACTGAATGCAACATCAGACCAAACTGCATCTTCATTGCCGAAGAGTTGGCCTAAGGAATTAATTGCAAAGCCCCAATCATCTTGTCCATTATTATAAATATTAACTCCTGTTTCTGAGCATCCAACATTTCCAATTACTGCATTAAAGAAACCTGCAGCTCCTCCTACAACTCCAAAGTCAATAACACAGTCACCCCATCCTCCGGAGAGTTTAGGAATATCAATATCATCGATACGTATCATACTTGGATCATATCCGGAAACGTAGAGACCTCCACGGGACCATGCTGAACCAACATTTTGCACATCTATAGAAATAATAAAAGCATTATCATCAGGATCTGCTGTAGAATCATAGAACATTCGTGGTGGAGGTGCTTGAAGATCTGAAAATCGCATATTCACTCCTTCAGTCCCTTCAAAGTATCGCGCCCATGCATTATTGGAGTTTTCTGAGTTTCTCCAATTAAAAAAACCTGTACTTTGTCCTGCACACGCACTCAACACTACGGAAATGAGTACAAGAAGGGAAAATAACACCAGTTTTTGTTTCACAGACACACACCTATATAGGCTAACTTAAGCAGAAACCATTTATATATGTTTTTGTTTAGGAGCGTCTTTAGGGGCTAAATTAGACTAAATTTAGTTTTTTTGTGCTTGTTTTGCCAAGAACGTCCTCTACAGTCACACAAATTGCAGAAATATCTTGGTCTGCTGGCGGTCTATCAACACTGAAGAAAGTTTTTCGAAGACCAGGATTATGAAAACCTGTCACATCAGTGTAACTTGCCGCACTATCTGGACAATCAAGACCTGAAGCAGTGAAAGCATAACTCGATACATCTTTGCAACCACACGCGGAGTGGAGATTTAAATCGCCGTCTCGATCAGAGCAGAACCACGTTACTTTTGACTCGTCAGCAATAAATTCAATACCTGCATTTGGTGCTGAATTTTTATTTGGATTATAAGCACATTCAGGTACTCCACAGTACAAACCAGGAATGCAATAGGTACCTTCTTCAGTTATACAATTATCACCTTGCCGGATGCATTCTTGCTTCGTGTACAAACACGTAGCTGAAGGAAGTACAGCTTTATTCACATTAGGATTTGTTGATAGTGCTTCATCAGATGTACAACCATCTGCACTCGGATTACCTGCACAGTACGAGCAAAATGAAACACATTTGTTATCAACAAGAACATCCCAAGGCGCGCATGCACCGTCATACGTGTTATCAAATCCAAAATCAGTTCTTCGGTTAATAACAATTTCTTCTGAAAAACTTTCTACATAACGGTATTGTATTTCTGCTGCGAGGACACTCACATAATTTGCTCTGGTAAGTAGGAAACCTTCACTATTCATGAAACAATTTACTTCAGTTTTACCATTCTCAAGTTTAATTTCTGTTGGACAATTAAGTGTTTCATTACCAAGTGAGGCGCTAAAACCTAATGCATAAATAGTATCTTCATCAGGCTGTGCACAAACTGAACTATCAGCGCCGTAAGCAAAGCCGTCTCCTTTGTTTTCTACCGTAAAGGTAAATGCAGGAAGTGCATAAGGACCTACTGCTTCAAAAGTTGTTTCAACTTTTGTAATAGCGACAGGAGCTCCTTGTCCTTGCGGGAAATTTAATACTGGATCTATCTCGCAAGCTTGTGTTCGTACATCAGTGTTTGTAATATCTGTGTCTACACATATTTCTCTTGCAAAGTTTGTTTGGTACGGATAGCATAAGGTAGTGTATAAAGTTGGTTCTGCTCGTTCAAATGAACCGAACACAGTGTTCGCTTTATAGTTTGCAAGTACAAAAAAATCTTGCTCACCGTTTCGATAAGAAAAAGATTTTCCATTAAGTTGTATCTCTGATTGTACTTCAGCATCGAAGGCGCTTAAAAGTGCACTATCATACACTACTTCTATAGAAATAACTTGATCTCCACGCACATCGTAGGCTCCTTTATTATGTATAACTGCTTGCACTTGAAAGTTCTGATTCTCGTTGACTTCGTCAGGAGGTGTTCCTTCTAAAAAATCTAAAGTAATTCCTTCGGTGCCTACGTAATAATCAATAAGCTGTGGATTATATTGTCCTCGTACGCCTCCAGTGCATGCACTTAAGACTACAAGAAGAAGCACCAATAAGAGAAGTAATGCTCGTTTCATTCAGTCACCCGTATAGCTAGAGATGCTTCATCTTTATATGTGTATTTGAGCGTGAAAAAGAGTGTTTGTGGTGTCCACCACATACCGTCTGGCATAAAATTATTTGCTGCTGTTGCTTCTATTACTACGTTACAGCTGAAGGTTTCAAAAGTACCAACGCGAATATCATCTGTTGCAAAACTGTATTGTACTCTATCTGCAAAGAGTGATGTGGTTGCTCCTTGTGAAGTTCCAAAATCACAATCCTGTATTTGCATACCTGCAGGAACATCAAAAACTGCTTCTGAAATCGTGAAGACTTCACCTTTCAATTCATCTTCATGCAATTGAATACGTAATCGAGTAAGTTGCGTGTCATCTGCTGAATAAAGAAGCGGTGCTTGAAGGTCAGTACCGCTCGTAGACACTCCAATACGAACAGGTCCTTGCGTTGTAATTGCTTTATCAGCTCCGCCAACGTACTCTTCTAATAATTTTTGAGGATCATCTTGTCTATTACTGATTGCTTTTGCAAAGTTTGCATCCATAATTTTAAGAGGTATACGAACAGTTGATTCATAATTATAAATAGGAATAACATCAACAGTATACGCACCTCTTGGTAAAGGACCGAAGTTAATTCGCACGCTCGGGTTAGATGCGGAGGTGATTTCTATCTGCGGTTCATCAACCTCACCCACACCTATTCCGTCAATTTTTGCTGTTGTGTAAAGATTTACATCAAACGGAATATTTGATTGATAATCAACATCAACAATAACATCTTCATCAGGACTAAAGGCGTTTTTTTGCGCTTGTAATTGAAGAATTTCAAGACCTACAAATTCAAAGGTATTTTCTAGTTCACCGGCAGTATAATTTCCTTGACCACGCAGGAGTTGTTCATTAAAAAACTGTGTAAACACTTCTACAATATCAAACGACTTTGCTTCCAGTTGTGCTTGTTGGAATTCTAGATTATCTCGAGTACTATCATTACTGACATAACCATACAAATACGTTGAACTTAAGAGTAAAACAACAATAAGTAAGGTAACCGTCAATCTTCTGGTTGTAAATATTGTTGGGAAGGTAGTTCTTACGATAACCAAACCTGCTGCTAAAAAGAATATGACAGTTCCTACAGCAGCATTAACTTCTCCTCCAAAAAAATCTTGGAGCCATACTTGATCGGCTGCAATAAAAATACTTCCTCCAATCATATTGAGTACAATAAAAAGAATAAGACCTATTGTTGAATCAGCAGGAATAAGACTGGCTCTGTTTAGCAAGACAATAAGTACTATTAATGCTGCCAAAGTTATCCATGTATTTACACTAGTTATATCAAGCACGAGCCATCCCATAATGAGCGGGCCTGCAACAAGGATAAGAGCAAACACTAAAAACAAAATAACTATTTGTTCTTGATCTGTTGGTGGACTGCGCGCAGCTACTTTTAATCGCTCTTTGAGATACGAAGTTTTTTTCTTTACCGCCTGCACTTTAGCATGAAACTTTTTGCCTAGACGATCCAAGTGTTTTTTAGCTCCAATCATGCAGGCACTCCCTGCGCAGTTCCGCGGAGATCTTTGAAGTACTCTCTAACATATTTAGCCATTGGAGTTTTTGACGCAAGAGCGCGTAGTGGTTCATACGCAAAATCAATAACCATCGAAATAGCAGTTCCTAGTCCAGGAATGACATCAAGAACCAATCCAAGAACTAAGTCAAGACCGTAAAATTTTATGGTGTAGAAAAATAATCCAGCACCAAAGAATAATGAAACTACCGACCACCCAATGAGTGAAATAACATATGCTTGGATATCACCAATGAAAGGAATCATACCAAAAATAGCATCAACAGCGTACATGATACCAAAAACAATCCATAAAATCGTTTTGGTGAGAAAATCAGGTCCAGCCATAATTCTTTTTTTTTCTTTCTCATACCATTTGTTAATATCTGCAATTTGTTTTTCTTGCTTCGCATCAAGCTCTGCTTCTTTTTGTGCTTCTTGTTCTTGACGTAGCTGCTCAGCTTGCTGTTGCTCATAATATGCTTGTTGCTCTTCCTGCTGTTCTTCTTGCTGAGCTTGCGCTTGTTGCTGCATCAAAGCCATTTGTTCTTGCTGTTGTTGCATTTGTTCTTGTTGCTGTTGCTGAGCAAGATTTGCAGTTGCATTTGGTTGAAGTGATTCTTGTGAACGAAAAGAAGGGTGATTTGGTTCTTGAGGTGGAAGCATGCCGGGTTTTCTATCAGGTTCTACAAGTGCTTCCGGCATAGGTGGATTTTCTTGCATATCACCCATAAGACGATTGTAATTTTCATCAAGTTCCTTACTATGGGTAAGTACATCTTGTTTGTAGGTTGAAAAAAAACTTGCGTAAGCTTCTTCCACCGTTGGCAGACCTAAATGTTGTTGATAGACTTGAATAGTCTTACCTTCGCCTTGCAACATATAATCGATAATAGATTGATAAGGAAGATAATCTGTATTTACAGGAGCATTTGAAGTTTTGGAAAGACTTTTCTTGATTTCATCTTTCAGCATTGATTCAGAAAATCCTCGCGCTCTCTTTAATCCAGGTATCTTTGTCATTTTAAAAAATAAAGAACATTACTCAACTACAATGCGAACTTGTGAAATAGTAACATCGTCACGCGGTTTTAGTTCTAAGCTGTTTGTTCCCTCATGCACATATTCATTGATGTTACGATAAATTCTTGTGTTGTAGGTATCGACAGGAATAGCGTAACCATTGATAATAAAATCTAATCGCTTATAGTCTTGATTTGTAAAATACGATTCAAGCACAATGTCCACACCGCTTTTTAATTCATCTTCGGAAGCGAAATCTACCGTATCCTGTACAGGACAGTTCGGTCGCTTATCATCTTCATCACGGTAACCGTCAGGGCAAGCATTACATTCTGAAACGCTCACTGCAGAAGTACAAGTGTTATCTACGCCAGTAAAAGGTATATCGTCACACCAGAATTGTCTTCCTGCTTGTGCATAGCAACAGTCTTTATCATAATCGGAGTTACAGCCTACTGGGCAGTAACCATCTTCGTCATCCCCGCAAATACCTTCAAAGTCTTCATGAGGTTCACTGTTTCTATCTTCGTATCCACTTGGACAATCATTTGCATAGCCTGCAAGAACTTGGTTAACGCATCGATCACGAACATTTTCTGGACGAGCATCGCACCAGTAATTATTACTGGATTGATCAAAGCAACAATCTTTGTCATCATAAATTTCACAATTGTTCGGACAGTAACCATCTATTTTTCCACAGTACCGGTCACCAATTTGCTCTCTTACAAAAAGATCCTCGTTTAAGTCGAAATAAAACACAGGGTTTCCTGGGTTATCCAGCTCAACTTCAAGCTCCATCTGGTCAATGACATAGGATCCCATACTTGAGCTAAAGCCAAGCGTGTTTGATCCAACGACCAGTACTTCAGGATCTATATTCACGAAATTGTATAGACCACAGTCAGGGATACCGTTGAATAAGATTTGTCCATTCATAGTGATTCGTAGCGGACCTACATCTACTAAGTCACAATCTGGGAAAAATTGTAATTCTACTGTTTCAGCATATTCTTTTTCTGTTTCTGAGACATACACGTTTTGTGTGTGCGCACTATTTGCATCGTTGGTGATATCCCCTGTTATTTGTATGCTTGAAAGTTCATATCGGTTCATCGTCCAGAAAGCAAATCCAGGTGAGTTTACTGAGAAATGCAACACATTGTCTTGTTTGAGCAAGTACGCTGGAAGCGTTATTGGTGCTGGTGATCCTTTCTGTATTGGAGTGTTTTGTAGCAGTTCACCGTTAAGGTGAATCGCGAGGATACCATCACTTTGCAGGACGTTAAAAGATAATTGCACATCTTCTGTAGTTCTTGGATCAATAGCAAAGCGCATAGTAAAATCTTCTTTATCGTATGCTGAGTTTTTAACAAAGAGTTGAGGTACAGAGGCAATAATGTTCGCTTCAGTTTCTGTATAAATAATTAAACTTGCTAAGCTTCGTTCAATTGTGGACTCTCGTACATAGGTGAGTTCACCAATTGCTTGAGAAAAAGGTACTGAACCCACAAGGTGACTATATCCACCTGAGATTGTCGGCGTAGTGCCTGGAACAGGTCCTTCTCCAAGTAGTGCAGCACGGTCTGAAGGCGGCAGGAAAAGAATATAAAATATAACAAGTAATGTGATAACAAGTACCAAAAATGCAGCGCCTCCTGCGCCAGAAGGAGATTCAACTACTCCTTTTTTTCCCAAAGACCGCTTTGCAAACACCATACGCTAAAAACCAGCAAAGACAGTATTTAAATGTTTGCCTCAACGGAGCCCAGAATGGGCGTCATTAAGGGTTTAAGGCAACCAAGTCGATTTGTCTTTGATTTTCTCAGGAAGGTACTTATCCATAACCATGTTCAGTCCATGAGCTGCAAATGCTTGCTGCTCTACACGTACTTTAGTTTTTTGCATCTTCTTCAATGCTTTTTGCCATTCCTTGTGATCTTTAAAGAAAGGATCGTTTGAAAGGAGATCTTTTATTTTCTTGAGATCTATGTCTTTGAGCGGATGACTTGGTAAGTTGTACGTATCTACATCATCAGGAGTAACTCCAATAAACGTTGCTTTTGGTACGCAAAAAAACTCGTTGATATGTGCTGCGTTTCCACTTCCTACTTTTAATGTTCGGTAAATATTTCCATACCCGTAAGGGTCTCCATCTGTAAAAACATAGACAGGTAAGTTTTGTGAGTCGCTAAGCTTTCTAATGAATCTACGGCAAGCCCGTGTCGGTACTCCACTCATTGCAATAAGTATACAATTTGATTTCTTCCAATATTGGTGTTTGTTCAATCGTTCAAACGCACCTTGCGTCTCAATTGCAAGAATAAATTTTGCTTTGGTTTTGAATTTTAAATGTTCAACACTTGAAGGAATACTGTATGCTCCACTTCCAAATTGCGTACAATCAATTTCAATATTTTTTTTCGTGACAAAATCAGTATCAAGAACAGTAAGTTCACCAGCAACAGCACCGCCGTGTTCTCCAGGAATAAAACCCATTTGTTCACGGTTTACCGCAAGCATTGCTTCAATATCATCCATGACTGAATCACTTTCAGGTTGTTCTTTGAAACGTGCGTCACCCCAGTTTTTGGAAACGTAATACGCTTCTCGCTTTGTTGCTGTATCTTCAGTTGCAATGAGCTCTTTGGAAAGACCCATCATTCGTAAAGTCTGCGCAAAAGTCTTGATAGTAGTGGCACTTAAGGTTCGTGTTTTTGTCTTTCCCATAATACGAAAGTAACCTTGTTTCTTATCAAAGTCAACATTCGAGAGAGAACGGATTGGAGTTTCCAGTGCAGGAAGATTTTGATTCTTAACTGTAGTATGAATATGCCGTGCAATATCGTTTATTTTATCAATTACTATTTTACTCATTCTTTGTCATCTCCTTCTTCATCATCAGCATCTTCATCCCGACCAATTTTTGCCCATTCTTCATCGTACTCAGTATTTTTACGAGGATCAAACTCTACTGCATCAACCTTTCCTCGTTTTTCTTCAAGAACTATTTCTAGATTGCGAATAATCTCTTCTTCATCTCCTTTATCAAGATCAAGAATTTCTTTCAGTCCTGTAGCGACATGACTCATATATTTTTTGATAAAGCTTCGTTTCTTAAGTTCTTTATTGACCCTTGCTTTCTTCGCAGTGTATTTTGCAAGAGATCTTCCTGCTTCTTGAAGTGCTAACTTGAATTCTGCAAGTATTTCAGGATAGTGAGCAATTGCTTCTTTACTCTCGCTAGTAAAAGGAACCCATACTGAAGACATATGCACAAGTATAGTAATAGGGCCTACAGGTAAGGAGCTGCTAGGTTGGTTAAGACCATAAGCCTTCCAGTTTGTCGAAGTAATTGCTTTCGTAACACCGCATGCTCCTTGTTGAAAGAGCAAGGGAACACGATTTGCAAATCGCATAATCCTGCATTGTTTATCTTTAGGTTGGTCACCGCCAAACGCAAGAGCTACTTCTATTTGGAAAGGATTACCGCGGTAGACTGCTGGCGGTCTTGTGACTGAAGTATAAAACTCTGCATTGATTTCTTTTTTAATTCCTTTTTCTAAAAGCTCGGCAGTGATAGGAGAAATGCAGTCTGCACTCGGTGCATGTATTTTTACTTGCGAAAATGCTTTGACAAGTTTATCTGCATCATCATGATTCATTTTTGCAGGTTTTGCATTAACCAGTAGCCTTGCATGTTCGGCAATTTGTTTTGCAAGATTTGGACTGACTTTACTAAATTCTGTCGTGAGAAATTGTTGCAGAGTTTTTGCTTCTGTTGTATGCAACATCTTTAGAAGAAGACCAAGCTCTACACCATAAGGATGGGGCTTTATTTCTTCAGCTAAATCTGGAAGTACTTCTGTTACTCGCGGAAAGATAAGTTGTTCTGCTTTTGGATTTGTATAAATGATGGTCACATGAGGATTAACAACAGCTGTTTCTTTGAGGTATTCATCAACACTTTGACTTCCTCGTTGATAATATCCATCTAAATCAATTTGAATACGTGTACCTTGACTTTTATTCCATTCCTTTTGCCCATCATTAGTAATTTCAGGTTTATTTTTTTGCGTATCTATCTTCAAATCACAATAATAAGCAAGTTCTCCTTCACCAATTTTAGAAATAATTTTTGAGGCTCGGCCTGTAGTTAATTGGCCATACATAACACTTGCACTAATTCCGATTCCTTGTTGACCACGACTTTGTTTGAGACTATGAAACTTGGAACCATACAGTAATTTTCCAAATATTTTAGGTACTTGTTCTTTGACAATGCCTGGTCCATTATCTTCAACCATAATTCGGTATCTGTCATTTCCCATATCAATAATCTCTACACTAATCTCTGGAAGTATTCCTGCTTCTTCGCAGGCATCAATACTGTTATCTACTGCTTCCTTGATGGTGGTAAGAAGTGCTTTTCGTTTATTATCAAATCCTAATAAGTGCCTATTTCGAGCAAAAAATTCTGCAACACCGATATCACGTTGTTTGGTTGCTAGCTCTTCTGCCTTGTGTTGTTTTACCATACAGTCGAGTATCAACAATATTTATTTTTTAAACATATCGGTGTTTAAGACGAGGCAACTTGCTGTTGACAGCTAATAATATTTTTTACAAGAACAAAATTACTGCAATCAAGAGCTACTCCTTCTGAGAGATGTGCGAAATAACAAGAGTCCTTAATCTCTATATTTGAAATTTGCTCACATCTTGCAGGTACTTCTTGTTGCAAAGAATATTCTTTCCAGCAGAAGTCCTGTATGGTATCTTCACTGAGAGCACTGCAATCAGTATCCGTTATGCCTCGCCTCTTTGCTTCTACGAAGAGTTCACTATCTGTTTTTGGCAGAACGAGAAGTTGAGAACTTGTTTGCGCAGGAGTAGTAGGTTCTGGAGGTGCTACCGTAGGCGGTGCTTCGGCCACCGGCGCTTGCTCTGTTGGGAAAAAAGACATGATGGCAATGGCAATGCCTACTCCAATAAGTAAAAGAACGAGAAATGAGATAATATGATGGTGAGATATGCTGTGATGTGGGTACACGACATCATGAACAAGTTTTGCTTCATAGCCTTGGTCGATAAGTTGCTGTTCAAGCAAACGAGGTTTAGCTCCTTGAGCTATTTGCTCATGAACATATTGATCAAGTTGTTTCCTATACGTTTCGGTTTGCACAAGATTATATGCTGCCTGAATTTCTTTTTCACTGTAGCCTTGCTGGAGTAGAAGTGGAAGAAGTTGGTCATATGTATATCCTGCAGCAAGTTGTTCTTCAAAATATGTTTCTAATTGACCCACGCACGCACCTCTTACCATTGCTTGAGATGTGGTGATTTATAAATATTCTTGTGACTTAGAATCCGGTAGCATCCATACGGTGTTGTGCTTTTCGGTGTTTTTCAAGCCATTTGTAGACAGAAGAATGTGGACTTCCAGAAAGAAGACTTTCTATTGCTTTTTTACAGACTGCGACATAATCACAAAAACCTACAATTGCAATAGTTTTTCCATAGACACTAATGCTCGTTTCAGTAAATTCTTCCATAGTTTCTCGTGCTTTTCCACCTTTTCCAATGACACGTCCTTTCAATCGAAGCATTTGGTTAGGGCTTTTCACGTAATCAGAGAGAGTAAGGAGTTCAAGCACGTAATCGGGCTTGAGAAGACTCATTGCAACATCAGGATTAAATCCTCTTCCTACTGCTTTAATAATGTCTTTAAGAATATAGAGATTAACACTGTTTTCGCTAGTGATACGAACATCTCCTTCTTTTGAATCTACATGGATAGTACTTTCTGTTTGCTCTTCTAGTTCTTGTTTAATAGAGCCATCTTTACCTATAAGAACTGCGATACGTTCTTTTGGGATTTTGAGTTCGTAAGAAAATTCCTCCATGAAGTGAGGGAATGAAAAGACCTTTTTAAAGCTTATCTATGGTGAGGGAGTAATAATTTGTTGGTAAACTGTCTCTACATCTCGTTTTTCGCCTCGACGAGTAAAATATTTGCAAAGTACTTCAACATCTCGTTTGAGTAGCTCCGGAGCATGGGCTGAGTCTTTGGCCGTTGCCTGAGAAAAGTCGATAAATACAGGTTCCTCATTTTGAATAAGAATGTTAAAACTGGATAAATCGCCGTGTACTAAGTTGGCTTTATGGAAAAGTTGATGCATCATCACAATAATCTCATCAAAGATTTGTCCATGATCTTCAAAATCAACATCTTTGAGTTGAGGAGCTGCAACACCATCTTCCCCTATAAATTCAGTCACGAGAACATGATCTTTAAACACTAAGGGTGTCGGTACTCGAATATGTTCCCTTGCCTTAAGCAAGTTTCTGTACTCTCGTTGCGTCCATGCAAAGATAATTCTTCGCTTATCACCTTTCAGATCGACATAGCGAGGATCTTGCGCGATATAGGAGAACATTTTGTTAAAATTGCAGTTTTCAAGACGGTAAATCTTTACCGCCACCTTTGCACCGTCTTTGGTTGTAGCTCCAAATACATTAGCTTCCTTGCCTAATGCAATGGAAGTCTCGAGCTCGACAAAATAACCTTGGCTTGCAAGCCGTTCAACCAGTCGAAGCGTATAACTATCAAAAACATTCCCATATGTTTTCCAGGCTTCTCGACTTCGGTTTACGACCATGTGAAAATTATAAGTCAGTAGCGGTTTAAAAAAGGAGCGATAAAACTTATATAATTGCTACGCTAAGAATATACTATGGTTGGAAAACTCACTATTAGTTATCAGACAAATATACTGCTCCATAAAGAAGAAAGATTACCTAAAAAAGTAGAAGGTTTCTTTCAAGAGAGTCCTCAGGAAATTCTTAAGTACTGTATTGATAACAATTTACTTGTGACAACATACAAAAAAACAGCTCCCGCGATTGCTTTCGGTAGAGCAATGCACCCAATGAAAATAGTACACCATGGAGGACATACCTATAGAGTCGCAGCACATATTGATGAAGCTGAACCTCCTTTTGGTGTACGTTCTTTGGACTCAATTGCAAATACTGATCTCAGTAATTTGGATGGTCAAGAAAATCCAATACAACTTGAGAAACTGACAACACATCTCTATGGTTACACGACAGACTCGCCGCAGGATCATTACGAATATTTAAAAATTTATGAGAACGCAAAAGTAGCACCTATTCTTGTAGAAATGGCACAAGTTGCCTTGAACAATCCACAATTTTCTATCGATGATTTATACGCAGCAATACCTAAGAATCTTTCCAAAAAACATAAAACTATTCGGGGAATGCTTGCTTGAAAAAAGCCATCAGAACACTATCCTCTGTGGAAAAAACATCTACGCAAATAAAATCGTGCAATTAAGTTGCAAAACACATAATAATTCTTAGAATCACATAAAAGTAATTGCAAGCTTTAAAATGCATTATATAATTCTTAATTTGCTGGAATTTACGTATTCAAAAAATATTTTTTGAAAAAGGTATGGGCCGGGAGGGATTTGAACCCCCGACTTCTCCCTCTTCAGGGGAGCGCTCTGCCAGTCTGAGCTACCAGCCCGTAAACCTCAAGAACTACTTTTGCGTTTATAAAACTTTGGACTTTAGTTTGCTTGGATCATCTGTCCTGCTACGACATTAAAGACAATAATGAGAATGAAAGCTATAATTCCATATAATACAACGCTTTTAGTCAAATTCGAACCTATAGAATATTCTTCACCTATCGTGTCTGGACCATTTTCTACACCATTTGAAATGATTGAAAGAATGAGTGCTAATTGCACCACATACAGACCTACAACGATTTGAAAATGATAAGTAGGTATCCCAACTCCAAACATATTCAAAATGGAACTTCCCCCTACTCCTTGACTTTGATCAGCAAAAGTACTTACTCGTGTCGTCAGTGTTCCTATGATATTGGTAATAAGACTCGTAATACCTACGACTACTCCACTAATTACTGGAGTGAGAAATCGTACTTGACTTTTCATGCTGCTAATCACGTCACCCATAAGATCATTCAGTCGTTCATCAACACTGTGAATTCTTTGAATATAATCTGCGACATTTCCAAGAGCTTGACTGGCAACTAAAGGACCTTTTCTACTTGCTTCAACAAGTACTTTCATGCTGCTTTCAATAATATCACTTGGATAATAACGCATTGCTCCGTGTTCTTTGTCAAAGATTGCTTTTTCTACACTCATACCAAGTCGAGTAATATTAATATGCACAAGAGCGAAGAATTTTCCACTTTTTGACTCTTTCATCATCTGACTAACTTTTCCAAAAGCAATTTCTGCTGGAAGACCATCTCCAATTCTGTTTGCCAACTGGAACAGTGCAGAAGCAAATTCTAATTCTAGAGCTTTTGAATCATTTCGTATCTTGATGAGTTTTTTTGTTTTGAGTTGATAATATAATCCTATTCCTAGTCCAAGACCGACTGGTATGGCTACACTCAGCAGGAGAGAAAATAATCCAAA
>CAZHNR010000007.1:0-24702 GCA_964534065.1 uncultured Methanosarcinales archaeon | reverse complement strand
ATGAGGAAATTTTAATGCGTGAAGAAGTAGTGTTTTCTGCAGGAACCTTAACTGAAAGTATTCATGTTTCCCCTCAAGAACTTGTTCGCGTAAATGAAGCACATGTCATGCAGATTAGTAAGAAAAATTAATTCCAAGATTGGCCTTGAACAAACTCTTTTCTGCCTCCACCTTGTGGGCGTACCCCCGTATATACTTGGATAAGACTGTAGAGATCATTAGAAAAAGCCATCGCTTCTCCTTTTGCATTTTCAGTTGGTTCTTTATTCCATTGATTCCAAAATAGTTTTTTAAAATGTTTGAGAATAAAATGATTTTCAAAGGCTTCTTGATCGTTCTTATTATTGGCGTAGTCAATAAAGAGATAAAATTTGAACTCGAGTTCACCAGAATCTAATTTTACTTTTTGTCCATCTTTAATGACTTCTTTTGTTTCCATACGAACCGTTTTCATATCAAGTTGCATATAGAATTTAATATTTTTATGCGCTGGGTTGTAAGAAAATCTTGCAGCTCGCCACCAAATCTTATGGTCCGTGGTTCCATCACCGTTATCTTTCTCATAATAATAAGTTTCATAATTATCTGAGCCAACTCCCAAATCTTTGAAATTCTCGTCAACCAGAAAGTCATGAATACGCACATATAATTCTTTGAGATCAAAGGCATCTCGAATAACAAGTTCCCATTTACTAAAAGGGCCTTCTTTGAGAAGATAATCAGGAATACGATCTGCCATAAGTTTCTTTGAAGAGTGGAGATTTATAATTGTTTTCTATTTGATACCACAACCAAACCGAAGTACAAAGGAAGGACGACACCAAGAAGAAGTACAATAACAATATAGTAAAAAGTTGTAAAGCCATATAACTGTGTAAACAAAGCAATTAAGGGAACAAAAATAAGAAAGGGAACGGTCATAAGCAATTCTATGGATTGAAAAAACGCTTTTCGATAACTTGGTGAAAGAATTTTTCTTGCAAGCATCCCTTGGGCCATACCTAAAATACTGGAACCTATCACGCCACAACTCACTGCTGCAAGTACTGCGAAGAAATAAGTGTTCACCATGAGCGTCAAGGGAAGAATTGCAAGAAGCAAGGTTCCAAAAACGAACAAAGGCGCGAGACCTGTTTTCCGGTACAAAAATTTTGTAAACATCGGGCCAAGAAATGACGCGAAAATTGCTACTCCAAAGATGACTGCAATGTTAAGAAATCCTCCAAGAAATACATTTTCGAATTGTTTGTAAATAATAAAACCATAATACGAGGCTCCAAGAACTTCAACGGTAGCGATAAGTAGTGCTCCAAGAGTTAAGAGGAATAAATATTTGTTTTTGAAAAAGAGTGCAATTTGGCTTCGTACTTGATGTACATAGCCTGTGAGAAAGTGACGTTCTGCTGGCGAGTAATCTACATGCTTGAGCGGTACCTTACGAATAAAGTAGCCTGACAGTAAAAACATGATTGTTCCAGCTTGAAATGATAGAAAATAACCTGCAAGAGGTACACTAATAAGACCAAGTGTGAGTGTTGGACCATGAGCTCCAATATAGTCAAAGAGCCAACCAGAGAATACAAATGCTATTGCAGTAATAAACAGACCATAATGAGTAATATTTCTTAGGAAATGATTTTTTCGTTCATGTTTAATATTTTCTCTCACGAGACGATCGTAGAGTTCACCGTACGTGACTACTCCAACACTTCCAAGAATCAAGGAGAGCGCAAAAACGAAAGGGGAGTAAAACCGTATAGCAAAAATAATACCTAAAAAACTCATGGCAAAAAGTATTCCTGCTGTTGCGATATTTTTTGGTTTGAGTTGATGTACTTTCGCATATGCTCTGGAAAGTGACGCAATAATTCCTGAGAGTGCACTTCGTATACCGAAGACCAAACCCACCAGAAAAGGACCTGCACCTGTCCAAAAGAAAAGAATAGTAATAAATTGATGTGCTGTAAGCCCGTATCCTATACGGTCAAAAAATTCTTTAAGAGAAAAATATAAATTGAGTTTTCTATAGTGTCCATGAGAATTCGTTGTATGTTGTCTGTTATATGCCGCATCAGAAGGTTCATTGAAATATTCTAAAGGATTAGCATTTTCTTCTACCCCTTCAAAAGAATACGGTGTGAACTCTTCTTCCTTTTGCATAGTTGATTCTTTAGGTGCCATGGAATATAACGATATGGAGGAAAGGTTCTTTTTAAAGTTTTGTAGGATAATGTGCGAGACTCCTTATCAAGAGTAACACCCTATTTGCTAGAAACATTTATATAAAGACTATTGCCTAAGTAAGGGTATGAAAGGGGTGTTGGCAGAGCAATGGGCTATCGATTTACATGAAGAGATAGTAGCATCACCAACAATTATCAATCCTAGCGATGAAGAACGTTCACGTATTCTTATTGGTACCAAACAAGGAAAATTATTTGTACTTAATAGTAAAGGAATTATTGAATGGGAATACAATACGCAAGAAAAAGATTTAACTGAAGAAGAACAACTCTTCCTCGATTCAGATGAAGTATACAGTATCAACACAGAACCAAAAGTCCTTACACATCCTAAAACAAAAGAAACCTTAGTTATTGTAGGAACTCAAGAAGGTAAAATTCATTGTATAGGCAAAGGCGGTGTGAAAAAATGGATTGTTGAAACTGAAGGTCCAATTAAATCTAATGCAAGCACCATGATTGTGGGCAAAAGCAAGGAAGTGTATCTTGTCATTGGAAGTCATGATGAGCACGTATATATTATTTCTCTAGAAGGTAAAATTGCTAAGCGATTACACGTTACCGAGCCAATTGAAACTACTCCTTTGATTGTTGACCAACAAATTATTGTGGGAACCACCAAAGGAACAATTATTGCTATCGATATTACTGGCAAGAAAATATGGTCAGTACAAACGAAAAAAAGAATTAGTGCAAATCTTACACACACAAAAAATCTGCAAGGAGATCAAATTATACTTGCAGGTTCTGAGGATAATACCTTATACGCACTTAGCACCGAAGGCGAGGTTATCTGGTCAACAGCAACACGAGGTGCATTGCTAAGTAAACCTGCGATTCTCCAGACTTCACCAACAACAAAAGAAATTCTTATTGGGTCCGCTGATAATTCAATTTATTGTCTTGATTTGGAGGACGGTGAGGAACTCTGGTCTTACGAGACAGATTTCTGGGTAGCTTGTACTCCTGCAATAGAAAAAGGTAAAGAACATACCTATGCTATAGTTGGCAGCTACGACTCAAACGTGTATGTTTTTGATGCAGTAGGAAACTATGAACTTGATGTCATCCCCGGCTTAGGTGGTGTTGTAAATCAAGGTATGTTTCAAACTTCAAGTATGGGTAGTGATGCAGGAAAAGATAAAGGAAAGGTATTGAGTCAATTTCATACCAAAGATTTCGTCGTAGGATGTACAGTGCTTGTAGCAACAGACGAAGTCATCGCAGTAACTAAAAAAGGAAAAATATATAATTTAAAATTAACATAAGGTGAAAATATATGGCAGAACCAATAGTACGATCAAAAGAAGAAATCATTCGAATTAAGACACATATCAATGGTCTAGATGAACAGATGCAAGGAGGCATCCCAAAAGGACACATTACACTTATTGCAGGATCTGCAGGTACTATGAAGTCTTCTGTTGCCTTCAATGTTATTTACAACGAAGCAGTACAAAATAATCGAACCGGCTTATATATCTCTTTGGAACAATCGCATTCATCCATCATTAACCATATTATTAACATGGATTATGATCTTTCTAAAACCAATTTAGTAGTCATTAGAGATCTTGCAAATTTCGCGCAAGATATTTCAAAAATAAAAGATCAACCTGGCGGGAATATTGTTATTGTTGACGTCGGTTGTATTCGAAAAGAAGTAGGTACACCAAAAGATGAAGAAAATCGTAGTTGGTTAAACGTCATCAAAAATATTATCAAGAAAATCAAACAAGAAAGTAAAGTAGATATTTTCGTATTGGATTCTATGAGTGCACTGCACGTACTTTCCAAATTCAAAAATCCTCGTCTTGAATTATTCTTTATCTTTGAGTTCCTTCGTGACTTAAGCCTTACGTCCTTCATGATTACTGAGACTCCGCTTGATGGTTCAAGGTTAGGTGAGTTTGATGAAGATTTTCTCTCCGATGGAATTATGTATATTGAGTTAACGTCCTATAGTCGTAAAGAAGTTCGTGAAGTAAGCATTAAGAAAATGCGAGCAACAAAATGTAATCACGATATCTTTAGTCTGAATTTTCATAATGGGCAGTTCTACGCTGAGTATGGTGGCCAAAACCCTCTTATGTAAAGAGAGTAATACGAAATCTTTGTAGATAGCAAGGCAAAGATTATATAGGGGCTTTCCCTTCTTTTTTTTATGCGTTTTATACATTTTGCAGATTGTCATCTTGACGGATTTAGAGATTACAAACTAGCCAAACTTGGCTTTGCCAATTTCAAAGTAGTCATACAAGCAGCTCTTGACAAGCAAGTAGATTTTGTTCTGTTAGCTGGAGATTTATTTAATACCGCAATACCTCGTATTGAAGCGCTGAAAGTTGCAACTGAAGAACTCAAAAAATTACAAGATGCAAAGATTCCTGTTTATGCAATTGCAGGAAGTCATGATTATTCTCCTAACGGAAAAACTGTCCTTGACGTGCTTGAACTTGCAGGACTCCTCACGTTAGTGATGAAAGGAGAAGTGACTCCAGAAAAAAAGCTACGACTTGAATTTACAAAAGATAAAAAAACCGGGGCACGCATCACAGGAATTATCGGAAAAAAAGGAATGCTTGATAGTGCGTATTACCAATCACTTGATACAAATAAACTACAAGGAGATGGTTTTAAGATTTTTATGTTTCACACAGCTCTCGAAGAATTAAAGACAAAAGAATTCGAGAATATGCCAGGACACAGTCTGAGTATGTTGCCTTCTGGCTTTGACTATTACGCAGGCGGTCATGTGCATGTAGTGCAAAGATATAGTGATAAAAACTATCAGAATATTGTATATCCAGGTCCGACGTTTCCTAATAGTTTCCGCGAGCTTGAACTCCTCAAGAAAGGTTCTTACGTCTTGTATGATGATGAACGCGAGGAAAAATACAGTCATGAATTTATTGAGACAAAGAAAGTACTCTCTTATACATTTTCTGTTGAAGGAAAAAGTGCAAGTGAAGCAAAAGAATACATTCTCAAGTCCGTGCCTGAGTCCGTTCAAGATGCCATTGTATTGCTACGTATAATAGGAACTCTTGAACAAGGAACAGTTCAAGACATGGAGCTGGACGATATCATCAAAGAATTACATAAACGCCAAGCATTTCATGTGCTACGCAATACAGCTAAACTGCAGAGTATGACATTTGAGGAAGAAGAGTATGCCCATGCGCAAGCAGATATTGATACGGTAGAAAAAGAAACTATTGAAGAACATCTTAATCAGATACCTTTGCCTGAACTTAATGAAAAGGAAACAACAGAAAAACTCTTGCACGCGTTTGAGATTCATCAAATAGACGGAGAAACAAAATCAACATTTACTTCTAGAGTTATTGATAGAGTCAAGGATATTATTGAAGAATGAAAAAAACAAGTACGCGCATCCAAGTGTTTATTGACCGGTTTACCTTTATCCGCATTCTTCTTGTATGGTTGGGAATCATTTTTTTGTTTAGTGTTATCTATTATTTTTTACCTACAGCAGGAGGTTATTTACTTAAGACACGAAGCAGTATTCCTGCAAGCTCATTTTATGAAAGTATTTATTTCAGTTTCATCACTGCTACAACTACTGGTTTTGGCGATATAACTCCAGTAGGTTTTTTCGTTTCATAGCAATACTTGAAGTTATTCTTGGACTTCTTTTGCTGGCAGTAGTCACATCCAAGCTCGTATCTTTGAAACAAAATACTATTATTGAAGAGTTGTATGAGATAACACTTACTGAACGAATTAATCGTATTCGTTCACGGCTATTGTACTTACGACAGAATATGTCAGATTATGTGCATCGAGTTGAAGATGGAGCTACATCAAGAGAAGTGAAACGACTATACCAATTTTTTCAGCAATTCAAAGAAATAAGTGACGAGATAATTGTGATGTTCTCTCGATTGCGCACTACCCAAACAACAAATCACGTTACTGAAGTACATGCGGGTCTTATCGCTAATAGTTCTATAGATACTTTAAACCGAATTCAAGAAGTAATTGAAACATTAATCCAAAACGGAGTTTCATGGGAACTTGAAAAAAATAAAAAATTTCTACTTAATGCATTAGAAAGTAATGCCCAAGTCTTCAAAGAATTACGAAGAGGTAAATTATTACCTCCTGATATTCTTGATGCGAGAGAAGAAGAAAAAGAAAAAATTGAAGAGCAAATTAAACTTTTACTTGCAAATTAAGGTTTCCATCGAAGCATAGTTCTTGGAAAAGGAATAGCATCTTTGATATTGTCAAGTCCGCATATCCAAGCAATTACACGCTCAATACCTACACCATATCCTGCATGTGGAACACTCCCATAGCTTCGTGTATCAAAATAGAATTGGTAATCTGCAGGATCTTCACCGTCTGCTTTCAGTCGCTCACTCATGTCTTCAATATCAAGACTTCGCTCGCTACCCCCTACAATTTCTACTCCTGTACCTGGAGCTAATATGTCAAGGCAGAGCGCTTCATCTGGAAACTCTGGATCTCTTGGTTTGTAAAAACCCATAGCTTCTACAGGGTAATGAGTTACGCAAAGTGGCGTATCATAATGTTGCATAATTGCTCGTTCTTCTTCAGTTCGCAAATCCTTACCGAAAGGAACCTCAATACCATCTTTCTCTTTTATGAGTGTAAGTGCTTCGCGGTATTTGATACTTGGCCATTCTTTTGCGCACATAGCAAGAAGTGCTTCAGGGTCTTGTTCAAGAAGAATAAATTCTTCACGGCAGCGCTGTGCAGTTTGTGCAATGCAGTATTTCAGTTCTTTTTTTGCAAAGGTACTAACTTGTGCTAAATTCATCCAAGCACATTCCATTTCTGCCATCCAGAATTCGCTTAAGTGTCTGCTCGTTTTTGATTTTTCTGCTCGAAATGTTGGTCCAAAATTATAAATTTTTTCAAGTGCAAATATTCCTGCTTCGCCGTACAATTGCCAGGTTTGTGCCAAATATACATGAGTGTCATAGTACTTTACTGCAAAGACAGTGCTCCCACCTTCTGATTGTGTGGGTTGTAAAATAGGAGCATCAAAGCGGTAATAGCCTTCTTCTTTGAAGAATTGATCTCTTGCTTGAATGTAGGCGCTTCGAATCTTAAGAATTGCAGTTTGTTTTCTTGAGCGTATAGCTAAATGCCGATTATCAAGCAGAAATTCAGGACTTTGATCTTTTTGAATGGGAAATTCATGACTTGCTCCAATAAGTTCTAGTTCTGTAACGCTCAGTTCAAAACCTGTTGGTGCACGGTCATCTGCTTTAAGTGTTCCTTTCAGCGATATACTAGCTTCAATTTGTAGTGCTTTTGCAACCTCAAAAGTTTCCTCGCCAACAATGTTTTTTTCAACAACACATTGAATGATGTTGCTGTGATCTCTAAGTACGATAAATCTGAGTTTATTATTACCTCGTTCTCGGTATACCCAACCTCTGAGTTGTACTTCGCCGTCACCTTGCGTAATTGCTTCTTGAATAGATAGGAAGGTCATAGTGAGTAAAAAGAGGAACTTATATAAAAATCTATAGCTGAGAGCTGCTTATGACGCAAACAATTTTCATTACAAGTGCATCAAGCGGCTTTGGTAAACTTACTGCCGAGCTTTTTGCTCGTCGAGGTTGGAATGTAGTAGCAACGATGCGCAATCCCAAGAAATCAACATTACCTGATAAAGCAAATATTCTTATTTTACCTCTCGATGTTACAAAAACAGAACAAGTAGAGTCAGCAATCAAAAAAGCAAGAGAAAAATTCAGTCACATCGACGTACTGCTCAACAATGCAGGATATGGATTATTCGGTGAAGTTGAAGATTATTCACAAGAGGATTTTCAAAAACAACTTAATACAAATCTTACAGGATGTCTGCGTTGTATCCATGAGGTCGTCCCCTATATGAAAAAGCAAAAATCTGGCATGATAATTAACATTGCTTCTATACTTGGCCGAACGGCAATTCCTCGCTCTTCAGCATATGTTGCTTCTAAATTTGCTGTAGAAGGATTGAGTCAAAGTTTGTACTTTGATTTACTTCCCTATAATATCCAAATTAAACTTATTGAACCAGGTGCTTTCGGTACAGGTTTTTTTAATCACGCACAAACAAAAAGTTCTAAAAACAAAGATGTTCTTGATTCGTTTTTAAGGAAAAAATTCAAAAGTCCAGGTGGTGGACTTACGCAAGGCGACCCGCAAGTAGTTGCTGAAAAAATCTGGAGTGTTGCTAACAGTAAGAGTAAGCGCATGCACTATCCTGTTGGTACCGATGCGAAGTTACTTACTGTACTCCGCAGAGTATGTGGAGAACGGTTTGTACGATTTGTTATTCGTAAAACAAGTATGCCTACTCAGAAAGATTTTTTTTCTAGTCTCCCTAGTGTCCAGTGGAAATCCCTGCAAGGATATCAAAAAGGTATTGTCTCTGCGGGTTGGATTGGAAAGATGCTAACGCACTTGGGTTGGCAAGGAAAGGAATTTCAGCAGAAAAATAACGTACAGGCTCTGATATTGCAGAGAAAAACGATTACTTTAGGAAAAGCAAAAGTGATTGCAACAAAATGGGATGGCAAAAAAACTTTAGCTATGCAGTACAAATTCTTACCTATAAGAGATTACTTTAAGCAATTGGATGAACATACCATTATGGGCGCTATGACTGTTTTCTGGATAAAGAGACCTGTATTTTATTTTTATCTGAAGAAAGTTTAAGGTTTATAATCAAGGAAAATGCTTGCTTTTTTTCTTTCTTCCTCTTCTTTATAGCGTTTGGCAATATTGCTTGAGAATTCTTTTGCTTCTTTACCTGAGAAATACTTTTCTAAAAAATCTTTTTTGAAGTCATCGTATCTTTTTTCTTTAATTGCTTCTCGAATATCTTTCATAAGTTGGCTCATGAAATGAAGATTGTGCACAGTAGCTAATTGATAGCCTAAGAGTTCGTGTGTTCGAAGGAGATGGTGGAGGTAGGATCGACTATAACGTGAACAAGTTGTACACGTGCAACCTTCAAATATAGGTCGCGTGTCATCTTTGTAGATTCGTTTTTTTATCATGAATCTTCCTGTGGGTGTAAGCATACTTCCATGTCTTGCATTCGCTGTTGGATAAATACTATCAAAGCAATCCACACCGTATCCTACGGCACGAACAATATCCGGTGGACTTCCAAGACCCATGAGATAACGAGGTTTGTTTTCCGGTAAATGTTTAACACTTTCTTCAACGTTTGCAAAGAGTTCATCTCGACTTTCACCGATAACAAGTCCACCAAGGGCAAATCCATCAAAATCCATTTCACTAATTTTGTAGGTTGAAAATCTTCGGTAATCTTTTGACGTTCCACCTTGCGCAATTCCAAAAAGGAGTTGTTTGCTTCCAAGTTCTACTCGTCGTTTTTTATGATACGCGAGGCATCGCCGTGCCCAGTCATGTGTTCTTCTAATTGCATCAACATATTCTTTTCCAGAGAGACCGAAGTGAGCCACATCATCAAAGGTCATAGCAACATCGGAATTTAACCTCAATTGGTTTTCCATGGCGACTTCCGGTGTATAATGATGTTTTTTCCCGTGCCCATCTTTAAAGATTGCACCAGTGTCGTCTTTTTTTTGCAAAAAATCTTTGCTGAGTACTTGAAACCCTCCACTATCAGTAAAGATAGTGTTATGAAAATGCATGAATTCATGTACTCCTCCGTGTTTAGCAACAATATCTGTTCCTGGTGAAAGAGAGAGTAAGAATGAGTTTGAAATAATGCTTTCATAGCCAAGTGCTTGCAGGTCGACTCCTTGCAGTGCTTTTACTGTTGCTTTACTTGCTACAGGCATAAAAAAAGGCGTCTGTACGTCACCATGCGCAGTAGTAAGAATGCCTGTGCGTGCTTCGTCGTCCTGCGCAGTAAGTTTAAAGACCATAAAAAAAGAAAAAGTAAGTGTTATTTAAAAAGCTCACGTGTTGGAAGCTACATAAATTGATTGTATAGAAGTATCCAATAGCTTTGTGAATTCTTCATCACTTTGTGAAGCCCGCAGGCCTTCAGTAAGTGCTCGTGAAAAACTTGCAATAACACCATTGTTTGCAGTTGTTTTTTCATTTGCTTCTTCCCTCAAATACCCGCCAGATAAAGCGACAACTTTAAGCACCTTTGGATGGTCAACGAGTTCTTTGTAAAAATTAGCTACTGTTGGAAGACTCAATTTCAACATGACTTGTGTGTTTTCTCCAAGTTCTGCTAATTGACTTAATATTTCTTCTTTAAGAAGTTGCTCTGCTGCTTCTTTTTCTTCGCTATGAATATCCACTTCAGGTTCAATAATAGGCATGAGTCCTACAGCAAGTATTTGTTTTGCAACAGCGAATTGTTGAGCTACTACTCGAGAAATCCCTTGCTTATTTGCTAGTTTGATAACGCTTCTCATTTTTGTCCCAAATATATTTTTTTCTTTAGCCTTTGAAAGTAAGGTATCCAGTGCAGGCATAGGTTTCATTATTTGAACGCCATCTTCCATATCTGCTAATCCTTTGTCCACTTTAAGAAAAGGAACAATATGTTTTTCCGCCCATAGGTACTGCGACGTAGGCTTTCCTTGAATTTCTCTATGCATAGTATCTTCAAACAGAATCGCGCCGAGAATACGTTCACCTGTAAAACTTGGATTCGTAATAATTCTACTTCGCATCTTATGAACGAGTGCAAACATTTCTTCTTCATTAGAATACTCTTCTTGAGAAATGCCATAAAATGCTAATGCTTTTGGCGTACTCCCGCCACTTTGATCCAGCGCTGCAATAAAACCTGTATCATTTACTATTTTTTTTAATTGATCGTCATACATAGAATTCTATGAAGCACAGATAGTATAAGAAAGTTTCGAGAAATTTATTCATATAAGTAATGCAACACATCTTCTACTTGCTTATTATGAAACATAATATCGCGCAAAGCCTGCGAAAGAGCGAAGGGTCGCGCGTCTTGCCAGATGTTTCTTCCAACTGCAATTCCTGATGCTCCGGTGGAAAGTATTTCTTTTGTCTTGTGTAAAAATTCTACAGGCGTTTGCTTGCTTCCGCCTGCTGCCAAAACTCTTGTTCTTCCTGCATTCTTAACAACCCATTTGTAACCTTCAGCATCATCATTGTATTTTAGTTTTACAAAATCAGCGCCAAGCTCAAGTCCTATGCGTGCAGCGTAAGAGAGAATTTCAGTCGTCTTATCATTTTGAATTGCTTTCCCTCGCGGATACATCCATGCAATAACGGGAACTCCGTAATCATGGGCATGTTCAACAACTTTGCCAAATTCACAAAACATTTCAGGTTCATGTTCACTTCCCGGATATAAAGTATATCCTACAGCACTCGCTCCAAGTTTCATAGCTCTATCTACACTGCAGAGTTGCTTTGAAATTGGAGAAATATCTGGAAGTGCAGTTTTTCCATTGAGCTTAACAACAAGAGGAACATCTTTGTAGGCCTCATGATAATATTTTTCTACTACTCCTGATTGGAGAATAACTGAATTATATCTTCCTTCAAGAGCGATATCCAAAATGTATTTGGGATCAATATTTTTTAGATTAAAATCTTTTGGGCCGTGTTCAAGACCTTGGTCGCAGGCAAGCATAAGTGATCGGTCGTTTTGTAATAATTTTTTTGTATTAATTTTCATATAGTTTCACCTAATGGTGCATGTGTATATATTCCATAAGGAGTTTACTCATGACAAATTGATCTTTCAATTGGCTTACTTGCCGTGCAAGTTGAGAAAGTCCTAAAGAATGTTCTATCCACAACGCATAGTCGTTCGTATCTTCATGGACGTGTTTGCTAAAAGTTTCTTCACTAACAAAACGTAAGTAGTACGCGAGTTCTTCAAGTGTACAGAGTTCTTTACCATTAGAGAAGAAAAAAGGATCGTGTACGCATTCGGGACCTTTGTTTCCAAGTCCCTCAAGTAGTTCTTGTGCATGCAAGGATGAAGGAGCTGCTTGTGCAGTTACGCTTCCAGCAAAATGTTCCATCCGTATTTTTGCATCTGCAAAAGAAAGTAAGTTGGTTTTTGCACCTGGTGCTTGTATGACACTTTCTGCTTGTACCATTGCAAGAATTAATGCTTGTTTGAGTTCTAGTCCTTTAATTAGTCCTGTGACAAATGCTGAAGCGAAAGCATCACCTGCTCCAGTTGATTCAACCACTGTTGCGTTTGGCGTGGGTGAAATATAATATATCATTTCTTTGTAATAACAAGTCGCTCCTTTAGCGCCGTCAGTCACAATGACGTATTCAGGATGATGCTGGGCAAGGAGTGTTGCTAAGTGAGCAGCGTCTCCTTGTTTTCCAAGGAGTAATTCTGCTTCTTCTTTATTGAGAACAAGTACATCAGTAAGAGAAAGTAAAGGTTTCAGTCTTCCAATACCTAATTTAGTTTGATAGTTTGAAGGGTTAAATGCAATTTTTGTTCCTTGGGCGTGAAGCTGAGTTGCAAAAGCAATTGCACTTTGAAAAGAAACATCCATCATGGAAGAAAGATAACACCACCGTGCTTGTAGTCCTTCCGGAAGTTCGTCTTGGCGCAGCGTGTTGTTTGCACCTTTGTAGGTAAGTATAGTTCTGTCATGTTCTAGAGAGTCAAGAACGATAGAATATCCGGTTTGGCCTTCTTTTGCTCCTATAAATTCTACACCTTCATCTGCGAGTGCGTGTAACACTCGAAATCCATTCTCATCGTCTCCAATTTTGCCAGCGAATGCTGTGTGCAAACCAAGACGTGCAAAACTCACTGCAGTATTTGTTCCGCCTCCTCCGACAAGAAATGATAGTCCAGAAATAAGAATTTTTGAGCCGCTCGGATACGCGATAAGATCTTGTTCACCGTGTGGAGTGATAAATTTCACCAATTGACTTGCAGTATCAGCAAACACATCTACTGTCGCACTTCCTAAGGTAACAACATCGTACACTCTAAACCCTCTTTTTACTACATTTAGACGTTGGTGATTTATAAAGCTACCTATTGGTTTGAGAGTGCTAGAAAGTAATATTTATAAGCCTGAGTCGCTAAGAAAAAATCATGGGTTTATTTATGCAAGTCAAGCAAGCAAAAGATGTTGATGTATCTGTGGTAGGACATGTTGCAAAGCAACGAGCACGCTTACAAGATCATTTGGCTCAACCCTTTTCTTTAGTATTAACAAGCGATTTAATTCAGCAAATGTTTGTTGCTGCAGATCTTGAAACGCATCTAGGAAGACTGCCTCAAGAACAACCTGAACAAATAAAACTTTTCTCTGAAGTAACCGAAAAGCTTCGTATGGCTAGGCCTAATCAGGCAATCATGGAAGCAATTAGAGAAAGTTTTGAGCTTATTACTTTGGATACAACTGATTTGCAAAGCCTTGCACATCTCGCAACACAAAAAAGTGTACTTGGAATTATTCCAAGTCCTAGTTATGACATGCAAGATAATCAAGGTCAACGATTATTTGTAAGTGGAGATACCTTTGAAACATTTTATGAACAAATCAAAGTTTGTGTAGTAAGTTTTTTCACTCCAAAAGCCATACAATATCGACTGCAAAGAAACATTGTTGATTGGCGATTAGCACTCATCGTTTTCCGCTTGCCAAACATCCATAATTGTCTAACTGTAACAAGATCCGAGCAAGGAAGCAAAGTGCAAAGTTATGTGGGTCTTCCAGATATTCGAAAGGCTGTAGAGAAAGATGAATTTGAGGTAAAAGGTGCTATTCCTCAGATTACTGATCGTAAAATTCGCGAACAAAAAACAGTTTGTGTCTACGCACTTGACCAAAATCAAATTGTTGCTAAAGAGTATCATACAACAAGTACCTCCTTGCAAAGCGCTCCAGATTATGACGTTATGGAAGTAAACCGTTTAGCGAAAAAAATCCTCCAAGTATGGAATGGGCAGAAAGTCCATGCACTGTTTGTAAAACAAAAACAAGGCACACTTTCTTTACTTGACGCCTACCTTGAACCTTTAGAGCCTGAAGATTTAGGTCCGAATATGTCTATGCAGGATGTGCGACTACAAACCAGTCAAGAAATTACAGGACATCTTCCTGAGCTCGAACAAGCAATTCGTGATGATAACCATCAAGGTATTCATCATATCGTTGATGTAATTAAGAACAAACTACATCGACTTCTTGAGTGAAAAAACTCCTATAAATCTGGTGAGGGATTTGTGCGCATAAATTTCGTGTTCTTCTTCGCAACTCCAACCTTCCGCTTCAGCCAGAGTTCGTAGCGAATGATCGGAACCAAGTACCATGAGCGTAGTAGAGTATTTTGCTTGGACAAAAAATTTCTTGTAAAGTACTTCTTTTGATTCCATAAGAAGACTATTTTTCCCATAAGGTAAATCACTGATAAATGCTGGTGAGGGATGTACCAGTGCAGTGGCGTCGGCAATAAAGAAACTTGGAGCTACACTAAATGAAAGTGCGTTTTCTTTTGCTTTGCCTACAAGGGTAGCTACAAGGTCACTTCCGGAAGCTTCTTTTCCTTGCAGAAGTCCTTCAATTACTATTCCTCCTACACCACAAAAAGGATCATGAAATGATGTTGCAGCACTTAATGCTATCATCGCTTTTGCTAACTGCGGATCAAGGCTTGTTGGATGAAGATGTTTTTTCTTATGTGCTTTGCGAAGTGTTGGTTTATCAGTATTTTTTTCTAATAATTCTCCAACAATAAGATGAGAGGGTAGAAAGAAAAATGTGTAGGTGTGTGCGGGGTTTTTTAGATCTACAACTGGTGAAATAATATGTGGATGCAATGTATCTGCAAAAGCTTGTGTATCTTGAAAGAGTTGCGTGGTTTGAAAGAGTTGCAATTTATAGGGACTTTGTATTTTTTTTGCAAAGCTAAGGTACTCATCGCAAGCGAGAATTTCGCGTACAATATGCACTGATTGCGTAAAACCGAAATGAGAAATATGTTGAGGAGAAGACTTAAGTTGCAGTTGAAATATACCTGGAGCGAGTTCTTGTGCTCCTACATTATAATACCGTTCTAATTCTCTTCTGGCAAGGTGCGGATACGCTTTGCTACAAGTAAAAATGTACTTAGTACTCCCAGCCATTTTCATCAATATGTTTTTGTTTTGCATGATCTTTTGTCATGTTCACAACAAAACCATAAAATTTTTTCTGGAATTCTAAGTATTGTGTAATAATATCGATGTTGACAATTTCTTCTCGTCCTTCAACTGTTGTTATCAAAGCAACGTGCCGTCTGTATTCTTGCTCTCTATCATGAGGGGCTCGAAAAATCTTTCGTAATAAGAAGTACAAATCAACATTATCCTGAACTTCTTGCTGGGGGTAAAGTTGTTTTACTAACTTACCTTTTTCAAGAGGTGTTTTTGGAATATGTTGGAGACTTTGAGTATCTTGAGCAAATTCAAGGAGTGCATTGAGAAGATAGTCATAACAATCAATCATTCGAGAAAGAGAATTGAGAAGGACATCGCCTGTTCGTGTATATTTGAGGCTTACATAGACCAAGTGGTCTGCTCGTTTCAGTTCTTCGCCAGCTTCGTCAAGAGTTTCAATCATAAGGTTACCTGTAAATAGTTGTGGAGATGTTTAGCAAGTTCAAGTTCTTTTTTAATCTTTTCTTCTGTGAGGACTGCAAGGCCATAATTCGAGTCGCAAATAACGTAATGTTCTTGCTTACGAAACGTCACTGGACTTTGTTTGTGTTGTTCATGAAGTTGCATTACTCGTTGTATACCTCTCAACTGCTCTGTTGAGAGAATTTGCCGTACTTGCAGTTGTTCTATCTGACCACGTAACGTGGCTAAAGGTTGCATGCCTTGTTGTTTCACGAGTTGAGCCACAACCTCAACATAATAGCTATGAATATGTTCAAGTACACCAAGCAAAAGCTTAGGATCATGAACCAAAGGATAGGTTGCAGTAAGCAAGTGGTCCGCTCGTATCAGTGATGGATGTACCCTCATTTATTCGTCTTCACTTAAGGCAAGGATTGCTTCTGCTAAGTCACCATTTGCATCTGCAATCGCTTGTTTGGCAACTTCTTGAGTCACACCAGTTTGATCAATAACTGTTTGTATATCTTCATCAGTAATAGAAGGAGCTGATTCGGTTTCTCGTTCCTCTACCGCTCCAGCTATTTGAAACGTCATTTGACCCATCATATTAATACGGGTCACTTCAGGATTTGAGATGACAAGTTCTGTATCTCCAAGCCGAATAATAACTTCATGCGCAGGAAGCGTCTCTTGTTTAATTCCCATCTTCTTCATTGCTTGCTGCATCTGACGGGGGTTCATTCCAGGAATCATTTCTCGTACCTCAAAGAATATTTAGTAAAATAGTAATAATGATGACTGCGACACAGAGTCCAACTACAAAAGCAGGAGACATGTGAAGATCTGTTGCAGAAGCATCTGAAAAACTAGTGAGCCCTGCACCGCTAGACGGCATTTGAATTTTATTATCAGCCATAAGAAAGAGGAAGGAAAAAGCAATTTATAAATGTTCTGATGAATGAAGCCAAAAAAGCAAGATATATAAAGCAAGAAAGCCATTCTCAGCTTATATGAAAACCATTCTTATTCCTCTCATCGTGCTTCTTCTCCTGCCACAAGTACTGGCACTAGCACCGGTTGAACTAGTTATTGACAATTATGACCCTTTAGAAGTAAGTTTTGGAAATATTTATGTGTACGAGCCACAGACTCCACAACCACCAGGTGCCGAGCTCCCTATTGGTGTCGTTATTCTCTTTGAAGGAAACCCAAATTTAGATATAGAATTAGAAGGTATTGAAAACTTACTTGCCAACGAATTTGCTAATAATACACTCTCCAACGGAACCGATTTTTTTCAATTAGAATGGGTAGTAAGTGCTACAGAAAATAAAACATATAATTTAAGTATCACAGACGCAGTAACTGGGCAAACAGTTCTTTTGCGACAAATTAGTCCAGACGTGAGTGCAAGCTACCCAGTAAATATAGAGACAACTCCCACTCAACGCGTTGAAGTAACTTCCGGAGCAACTGAAAACGTCCGAGCAAGTTATAATGAATTTTTTTCTACAGAGTATAGTGAAAAAGCATTTAACAAAGCAAGAGAAGAAGGAGAGCAACAAGTTCGTATTACCAAAGAGCAACAAAGCATCACCAGAACGTATGTGAACGGTGAAGTCGTCACAACTACTCAAATGCTTCTGCGTATTCAGCCATTAACTCCTGATGTTGATGTCCACGTTATTGAAGTAATTCCTAAAGAAGTCAGTCCAAGCACTAATGAAATGCTTCTTGATGAAAATACAATAATTCTTGAAGAGGATCCTGTCATTATGTGGCATGTCACTGATGATGAACCTGTTGAAGTAACCTACGAAGTGCAAGGTGAACAATCAATTACAGGGAACACTGTTGTGGTAAGCACATCTATTGAAGCTTCACAACCCTTTCCGTGGCAAATAGTACTCGCTATCGCTTTAATTCCACTCGTCGCTTTTGGTATATTTTTCTTCAGTAAGTTTGAGCCAAAGAAATAAAAACCCTAGAGTGTTCTTCTTTGTTTGTAGGGTGATTAGATCAGTCCCGGTGTATACTGAGGAAAGTCCGCCCACCGTTAAAAAGTAGCTTATTGAAAGATAAGAACTCGAATAGAGTTGGCAACCGTACAGAAATAATACCCCTTACAGAATGGAATGATACATCAAACTTGTTTGGATGCGTTAGAAACTTGAGTTTCGAATCGTAGGCGAAGTGTCAGGCGACTGACATGAGTTAACCTGTTGACGTCTCTGTAAGAATGGTTGAAATCCGCGCCCCTACTGGTGCAAGTCTAAGACGCTAAGTAGAATCTGATCACAGCATATCGTATCTGCGTTCTCGTAGATATTTGGTGCTGACAGAAGGTGGCTTATGTCACTCTACATTTTTTTTCAATACTTTTTTATATTCTTCTTCTCAAGTAACAGCATGAAAGAGTGGGTGAAGTCCTTAGAGTTTGGTATTGAGGAATGTATACTTTTTTCCATTATCGTCTTAAACGTCCTTGATGCCTTTGAAATTCTTCCTCCTGATTTTGACTATGTAAAAAAAATAATTTCTTGGTCTGCAATTGGTGTCATGTTTGTTCATGCCCGTCTCGATAAAATTATTGCAGGAGTCAAAGAACCGAAAGGAGCATATTTACTCATTATAGGTTTTTTTCTACTTACCATCAAAAATCTAGTAGGGTATGCAAGAAGCATATACACAGAAGCTTCATCATTCTTACTTCCGTTTTATACAGCACTTCTTGAAAATGCAGTGCAACTTGAAAGAATAGGAATTGCTATTGGTCTGTTATGTCTCTTTGCAGGATCAATGCGGCTTGCACTTAAAGGAATAAAAAAGCCAAGTCTTGCCTATGCTTTGCTCCAAAAAGAACATAGTAAAAAAGAATTTCTCAAAAGTACTGCCATTTTATTTTTCTTTTCACTATTATTTTTTATTGGAATTTTCAATATAGCTAGTGAGTGGCTCGCTATTGCTATTGATGCACCTTTACTGATGATTGGTATTGTGTTCTTCATATTTCACATCTATCGAAGTCACAAATTTGAATTCCAAACTACATGGCTTTCCTACTTTGGAAGTTTTGGCATGAATTGGTATGAGAAAATAATTAAGGAATTGAAGTATAGAAAATACTTATTGCAAGTCGCAGCAATTATTGTTGCTGCCTACGGAATCACAGACGCTCTTATCTTTTTATGGCCTGCGGTTATCGGAGTAGGTGACCAACTCTATCTTGGTTCTCTTTTGAACCCTCATCCATCAATTTGGTCTTTACTAACAACTACTACAATAACTGAAGGAGGAGCGCAGTTACTCATTTACCTGGCCAATGTATGGACACTCGGAGTGCTTTTATGCCTACCTGCATATGTATGGATAAAGAAATTCAAGAACGAAGAAATACGTTTCCATCCTGTGTTTATTGCAGGAAGTTTGGCAAGCGCTCTGTTGACTGTTTTCGTGCCCGGATTTGTCATTGATATTTTGCACGGAGGAAATATTTTTGGACTTGATATCTATTTTAGGACACTTCCTATCTCAACACTGCCGTTCTTTGATTGGATACTTATTGCAGGCGCTATAGCGATAGGAATTGAGATTGCAGCACATAAACACCAGTTTCAAGAACTGACACAAACAGGTCTCATCATTCTTTTTATCACAGCATTTAGTCTTTACATTCTGGCGTATAGTGCATCACTGGGAATGTACTATCAGCAAACAATAGCCTATGTATTCATGCAGAGAAGTGCACTCACATTGCTCTTTGCAGCGTTGTACGCTGGGACCATACTTATTATTTGTGCAGGTCTTGTAGGTCTTTGGAAAGAAACATGGTGGCATATTAAAAAACACCACCACGCCTATCACAGAAAAAGAACTATCGATAAGTAAGAACAGCAAGTTTATAAATTAAATTTGCGACTGTGAATAAAGGGAAACAAGAATGTCAGAGCCTATTTTTCGTGTACGTAATGTCAAAAAATCCTTCGGTGATAATGTTGTTCTAGAAAATTTTAATTTAGATATTCAACAAGGTGAGATTATCGGAGTTATTGGAGGTAGTGGAGCAGGTAAAACTACATTTCTCCACACGCTTATTGGTTTCATTAAACCTGATGAAGGCGATATTGAGTTTAGATTAAATCATTTGCTTTCCTACAAAAGCGCATATGTTTACAAATCAGTTTACAACCAACAAAAATTAGTGAAAAAAATTTATGGCTTTGCTTCACAAGTACCTTCTTTCTATGATGAATTGACACCAAATGAAAACCTTGAATATTTTGGCATGTTGTATAATCTTGACAAACATACTATAAAATCAAATAAAAAAATTCTTTTGGATTTGATGGAACTTGAACACGCGGCAGATATACCTTCAAGAAATCTTTCTGGAGGTATGGAACGTCGACTTGATATTGCGTGCGCACTTATGCACGACCCTGATGTATTAATTCTTGACGAGCCAACTGCAGACCTTGATCCAGTACTTCGAAGCCATATTTGGGATTTAATGAGAAAAATAAACAAAAAAGGTACAACCATTATTCTCTCCAGTCACCATCTCTCTGAACTAGAAGAACTATGCGACAGAGTTATCATCATTAAAGATGGGGCAATCGTAGCTCAAGGCGAACCTGAAGTTCTAAAAAAGAAGTACGTGACAGAACAAGAAATAATTCTGCAAACAGAACCAGGAAACTATGATATGCTGCGCAAAGAATTTCTGAAGAAAAAAATCCTTAATTCTCGTATTGACGGAAAACATCTCCGCATTACAACAAAAAATCCTGAACAAGAGTTATTGCAAGTAATCAGCATCTTAAAATCACAAAAAGAAAAACTGAAAACCATCAAGGTTGCTGGAGCTTCCTTGGATGATGTGTTTATCAAAATTTGGGAGAAAAAATGAACAAGTTTATGAGAGCAATACAGAAGAATTTCAAAATTCTTTTCCGTCTACGTGCATCCTTAATTGCGATGATCATAGGTCCTTTGCTTGTTATTTTTCTTATCGGTTTTGCATTTAATACTTCTTCACAATTTCAAATTAACATCGGTTATGTTGAATCTGACAACTCATCACTTACGGATGATTTCCTTATTACACTGAGCGAAGAGTATCAAATCAAGGAATTTGCTTCAACAGAGACTTGTCTTTGGGAATTAAAACAAAGTATACAACATGTTTGTATTATATTCCCTGATGATTTTGTCATTGAAGAAGGGAAGAGTAATAACATTACGTTTTATGTAGATCAGACCCGGGTGAACATAGTCTATGCAGTATTATCAAGTGTTTCTGAACAAATAGGTTTGAAAACCGATCAGTTAAGTCAAGGTTTGACGCAAGCACTTGTTGATACTCTTGATGCGAGTTCTTCAAATATTGATAGTAATCTGGGTAATCTTATTCTTCTTAAGCAAGGAGTGAGTAGTGCGCTAGATGGCATTGACACGACAAGAACTCGACTAAACTCTATCGACTACGAGTATGATGAAATTGATGTTGATCAACAAGCACAAATAACTGAAATAGAAACCAAGGCAAACGATATTAAACAGAGTGCACAACAAACAGCCGCTCAAGGACTTGCCTACGTAGAAACTATCCGCCAAGGTGTAACAAATGCTTCAAAACTTGCTCAGTTAGATCTCTTGGAAACTGAGCTTGAGGACTTAAACGAAAGTACAGGTCTTGAATTTATTGATGTACAAACTGAAATTACTACGCTGGAAAATGACTTGCAAGATGTAGAAGATGCAATTGAAAATTTAGAAAGTCAATTTGACACAGTAAAAGAAACTACAGAACGAAGCGCAGATGATCTTTCAACAACAGCATCGGAACTCACACAAGTTAATGCAGATATAGAGAAAATCAAACAGAACCTTGAACGTGCTTCGCAGCGAATTGACCAAGTTGAAATCACAAGTTCTGAACAAATTGTTAACCCAATACGTACACGGATTGAAACCGTAGCTTCTGATCAAAATCAACTTCTCGTATTATTTCCTTACGTCTTACTCTTAATCGTCATGTTTGGCGGTCTTATGCTTTCCTCTACACTTGTTGTTGTTGAGAAAAAAAGCAGAGCATTCTTTCGAGTATTCACTACACCAACAAGAAATCAATTTTATATTTGGACTACCTTCTTTACAAGCTTTACTGTGGTAATGATACAACTACTTATTATCTATGGTTTGATGAAAGCATTCTTCATTGATTTTCAAACCAGTCAGTTACTTACAAATGCTTTACTTCTTGTAATTGCTACAAGTATGTTCACTATGATGGGTATGGGAATTGGTTATGTAATGAAAAATCAGCAAGGGGCTAACATGGTAAGTATCGCTATGGGTTCTTTGTTTTTGTTCCTTTCTAATATTGTACTTCCACTGGAAACAGTTTCAAGTTACTTGCAAATCATAGCACAGTATAATCCATTTGTTATTGCATCTGACGTATTGCGCCAATCAATTATTTTCCAGACTCCAATAAGTTCTCTTTATTATGAATTAGGATTGCTTAGTGCATATACTGTAGTTATTTTCATTCTTATTGTGTTCTTTCACAATCTCTCTAAAACTAAATTTGTACAACGTCTTTCTAAAAACACGCAAAGAAAAAAAGAAAAGGGCGTGACTGTAAAAGATATTCACATTACGACAGAAAAAGAGATGCTTCATTTTGTTAACAATATTTCTGAAAAAGAGTTTAACAAGCTAGTAAAACGTAATAGGCAATTTCGAAGATTTATTCGGGAAGAAGTGAGTGATGCTATTGGAAGAAGAGCGCATAAATTAAACAAAGCTGCCTTCTTAAAAGCTATTGAAGAAAGAAACCAAGAAATGATTGCGTATTTAGAACAAAAGAAACCCTTGCATAAACTCGGCACGAAACAGAAAAAAGATGCACGCAAGGAAAAGAAAAAAACGAATAAGTAATTCTGTATACCCTCCTGTTCGTAACACTCCTCGTAATCGTCCAAAAGGAAAAAAGGAAATACCTTGACGAGTGCTTGCGTCAAGAAGCAAGTGAGAAAGAAACGCTATTGCAAATAGTAAAACAATTTCTAAAGAAAAGAATAGGTACAAAGGCAGAAGACAGATTGCTAGAAACAGAAGTGAGTGAAAGAAACCTCTGTGTCTTGAGAACAATCCTATAAGCTGTACTTTCCTGCCTAGTATTGATGACCGTTCGTCAATATCAGGAAGTAGAGATCCAAAAAGAGCTACAACAATGTAGAACAAGGAAACAAGAAAGGTACTTGAAAAAAGAAGGGAAAAGAAAAGACCTATACTTAGGCCTGCAAGCGCATGAGTTTTTCCAAGCACATCACAATTCCTCTTCTAGATCATCAATAGAAAGTAAATCTTCGTCATCGTCAGTAAATACTTCTTCACTTACAGAGGACTCAGGTTTTTTTTCTGGCGCTGCTGCTTTCTTTTCAGCTGGAGCTGCTTGAGGAGTGCTTACTGTAGAAGCAGGTGCTTGTACATCATACAAGACAAGTTCTTTTTGTTGGTATGCTTCATTGAGCTTTACCTTTGCTCTTGCAGTAATTATCTTTCCTAAACAATCATTTTTCAAATCTTCCAACGCTGCAGAATTATCTTTAATTGCTACTACTTCACTGTCTGATTTTCCAAAAAGACGCTGTACTTGTTCTTTCCACAGTGTTGCTCGCATATTATCAGAACCGTCATCAAGATAAATGTTCATGACATAGTTAAAGTTAGGTTCTTGTTCGCCGTGCTCGGCACATGCGAAACTACCGTCTTCTTCTCGCATTCGCTTATTACATACAGGGCAACTTTCAAAGAACCGAGGATCATAGAGTTGAACGACTGTTGCAGTGATTGCAACCATGTTATCGTCATCAGTTATCTCGTTAAGTTTTTTCTCCGGAGCTGTTGGGGGCGCGGATCGTTCTTTAAGTTGCACATCGCGACCGTCAGGATTCACAATGCAGTGGGCTGAATTACCCATATGGACTTCGAGTCGGTCATTGTTTTCTTTCATGTATGCATTTTGAATAAGAAGAACATCACCTTCGTTGATTCCTTCAAGATATTTTGTTTTGTCATTCCAAAACGTGAGTCGAGTAAAGCCAGTGTCATCACCGACATACAAATTTCCTACTTTTCCGCCTTCACCAAAGGTACGAACTTCGTATTTTTTTACGACCTTTGCAAGAAAGGTTGCACTTTTCATATGCGGAGTAAGATCTTCTATTTTTTGTTCAGCTTGAGGAGTAGTATGCAACGCAACGCCGAGTTCGTTTGCAATGATATGGATTGCTCCTTCTTCAGAAATAAGATTTCCCAAAGATTTCATTTTCTCTTCGATTTTTGTTTTCAGTGCATCTTCAGAAATATCTGCTTCTGATGCGATTTTTTCAATTAATGTAGATATGGATTCACTCATGCTGTTCCCTCACGTAATTAGATAAACTCTTACTTGTTTTTAAGTCTTATGGCTACCCGTCTAGTGACTTGAATTGCTTATTTATATACTTGTTTGAGAAACCTCGTTCTCCTTCAAGAACTGCGCGAATTTGTCCGTCAGTATATCCTTCACTGCGACAAGTATCAATATATTGTCGTATGTGCTCTGATTGTTTGTGCCGTTTAAGATAGCTAAAAATTGCAAGAAGAAAAAAGATAATAATAATACCAACAATAACAAGAAGAGTAAATGAATTGTACTCTGTTTCACTTTGAGCTACAGTTTCGGTGTCTAGCAGTCTATATAGTTCTTCAGTTGTTTCCTGCGCAACTGTAGTATTTTGTTGCACAGGTGCATCTTGAAATTGTTCTAAAGGTAAATCTGAATCAGAACGCGGAGGTTCAGGTTCACCAAGAAGATTGCGTTGC
>CAZHNR010000006.1:3703-25051 GCA_964534065.1 uncultured Methanosarcinales archaeon | reverse complement strand
CTTCACAGGGGGACATGAGGTACTCCTATTCATAATTACTAACGAGGAAACAATAAAATGAAATTAAATACAGAAGCACCGGAATGGAAAGCACAAGCATATGTAGATAATCAGTTCAAAGAGCTGAGCAGTACAGATTTCAAAGGAAAATTTTACGTACTCTTCTTTTATCCAGCTGATTTCACGTTTGTATGTCCAACAGAATTACAAGACCTTGCAGGTAAATACAAGGAACTCAAAGAATTAGATTGCGAGGTAGCGTCAGTCTCTACAGATACGCATTTCGTGCACAAAGCATGGCAAGATGCAAGTGAAGCAATCAAATCAATTACCTTCCCTATGCTTGGAGATCCCTTGCACACAATTTCAAAAGCTTTTGACGTCCTTCGAGACGGAGAAGGTCTTGCTGACAGGGCAACTATTATTGTTGATCCTGACGGCATGATTAAAGCTATCGAAATTACTGACGAACCTATAGGTCGAAATGCAGAGGAACTCGTACGAAAGGTACAAGCACTTAAGCACGCAAGAGAAAATCCTGGCATGGCATGTCCTGCAAATTGGAAACCAGGACAAGATACACTCAAACCAGGCATAGACCTAGTTGGGAAAATTTAAGTGTATGCGACTGCAAATGTCGCCATACGCTCTCGGACGCCTAAACCGAAACTTGGCGGAATAGACTTGGTTGGGAAAATTTAATTTTTATTCTCACACACCACGTCAAAACTTTGGCGTAAACACCACACGCTGTTTTGGCGCAAACACCACACGTCGCTTTGGCGTAAACACCACACACACCCTAGCTGTGTCGGGCTACACCTCCGGCACAGCTTTTTTTATACGAGGTCACCATGGTTTTAGAAATAGGAAAAAAAGCACCAGCATTTAATCTACCTGATAAGGACGGAAATAAACACGCACTCAAAGACATCGATACAGACTACACACTTCTGTTTTTTTATCCAAAAGATAATACTCCAGGATGTACTATTGAAAGTCAATTGATGAATAAGGCAAGAGATAAGTTTGCAAAACTCAACTGCAGCGTTATCGGTATCAGCGGCGGCGATGAAAAAACAAAGACTAAATTTTGTGACAAGCACGACCTAAAAATACCTATGCTCTCAGATACTGACTTTACCGTCAGCACAAAGTATGATGTCTACGGTGAAAAAAAGTTCATGGGAAGAACCTATATGGGCATCTCAAGAGTAAGCTTTTTATTAGATAAAGATAAAAAGATAATTAAAGTATATGAGAAAGTAAAACCAGCAGCACACACAAACGAAGTACTGAGTGATTTGAAAGCATTACAATAAACACAACAATAAACTTCCATCTTGAAGTGCATAAGTTTTTGTGAAATGACTGTGTGCAACACAGGAATCATGAACAAAACACCCTCTGCACGCCAACGGCGACAGTGTATCTTCATGAAAGAAATAATGAGGAAAAAATATGATAGTGACAATCAAGAAAAAATTGTCCGATCACATTTTACCGGAGGAAAAATATGACATTTGAACTACCAAAATTAGATTACGAATACAACGCATTAGAACCACACATTGACGCACAAACAATGGAATTGCATCACAGTAAGCACCATGCAGGCTATACCAACAAATTTAATGCAGCCCTGGAAAAACATCCAGAACTACAAAAAAAGTCAGCAGAAGAAATTATTGGCGATCTCGATATTATTCCTGAAGATATTCGCGGAGCAGTACAAAACAATGGTGGCGGATATGTCAACCACAAATTATTCTGGCAAATTCTTAAAAAAGATGTTAGTCTTAGCGAAGATTTCAAAAACATATTAGAGAAAGAATTTGGTTCTGTTGAAGACTTCCAACAAGGCTTTGCAAAAGCAGCTCTCAATCAATTCGGTTCTGGCTGGGCATGGCTTGTTGTTGATAGTTCAGGAAAACTAGACATTATGAGTACAGCAAACCAAGACAGTCCAATTACCTTAGGATTTACCCCAGTTCTTTGCCTTGATGTTTGGGAACATGCCTACTACAAAAAGTACGGTCCAGCACGAGCAGACTATGTAAAGAACTTCTTCCACATCGTTAACTGGGAGAAAGTTGAAGAACTCTACAAGAAAGCTACTGCATAAGTAGCAAGTTCTTCTTTTTATTTTTTAATACAAAGAAACACAAGATTCAAAAATATACTCATAAGTTCATCATTCTAACGCTTCATCTTCAAAAAAGAAGACTTCATCAATCTTTGATTGCAACTCTTTTGCAATTTGAAACGCGAGTTTAAGAGAAGGATTATATTTTCCTGCTTCTATAAAGAGTATTGTTTCTCTTCGCACTCCTATTTTGTCAGCGAGTTGTTGTTGAGTTAAATCATATTTCGCTCGTAATTCCTTAATTCTTGTTTTCATCTTTTCTCATACATCAGCAATGAAAAAATAAACGTGAATATTTGCAAACAGAATGTAATTGCAATACCTACCATTATCACAGTCATCGTTTCTAGAACTGGAACAAGAGCTATAGTTAATGAAAGTCCAATAAGTGAAACAATAAAAGCATGTTTTGATGCCTTACCAATGTTTTCTTGTAAGAGTTCATCATTCTTTAAGTTAAACAAACTTAAGAACCCAAAAAAGCCAAAGAAGCCAAATAATCCGTATTGTTGTGTTGGAATTCCTATCAATCCTAATAACCCTAAAAGACTTATCAAAGCCATTCTATTCTTTTTCATTTTTCTTCACACTCCTAAATGTTACATATACATAACATAATATGTGAAAAATATAACATATACTATATAAGTCTTCCTATAGAAACCTAAAAAACACCTTAGCAATAGAGTTCGATTAAGGTAAGAAAAAGTTATATACTGAGGTAAAACTTTAACTATTATGAAGAAGATAATGCTGTCATATCGTTTTACTGGAGAAAATCCAAAGCATTTAGATGATGTTTTAAGAAACATCGGGTCACGATTAAGAGCAGCAGGACACGATGTTTTTTGTTCTTTCTTTTTAGAAGATTATTTTAGGAAGGAAGGAATGAACACGAGCGATATTTATTCTTATTGTTTACATGAACAAGAAAGCTGCGATGGCTTTATGGCTTTAATAAAATCAGAAGATAGGAGTAGCGGTATGGAAATGGAATTACATAAAGCCAATGAATTGAACCAACATCAAGTTCTTTTGATAAAAAATGATTTATATTTCCCTCAATTTAGATCCACCGCTCATACAGTAATCGAATATGAAACATTGCCTCAACTATATACGATTTTAGAAGAAACTAACTTCAAGTAAGAATTCAGATGTCTTCATCCTAAATCATAACAAAATAGAACTTTTCGTACCTTGTAAGTAGTAAATTATAGGTACATTTATAAACTACCTGTCCTTAAGAACAGTATGCATGAGCTCACAGTCACAGAAGTACCGTCAAAAACTGCTCTCATTACAGAGAATTCTACAAACCATACTCATGTACAAGCAACATTGGTAAAAAAAATCAATAACGCAAACAGTAAACAAAGAAAAGAAATTAATGATTTCATTGAAAGAGAATTGAAATGGTTAGATAGTGATGAGTATATTATAAGAAAAAAAGCAGCAACCGATATGTCAGAAAGCGAGATAGGAAACGATGTCAAGCAAATCAAAGAGCAACTTGCAAAAACAGAAATAAACTTTCTCTATGAAAAAGCAATTATAGCTGCAGGCGTATACTCACAAGATATTAAAAAACCAATCATCAACATATTTAGAACTGATAACCAAGACCTTACTTCAAGGGTTATTGACCATGAAATCAAACATGCTCTTTCAGAGCAATCTCTAGAAACTATGGACGATTTGCTCAAAGTATTTACAAGTAAGTATAGAAACTATCCTCGAATCAATAATAAGAGAATACAAGATTATCTCATCCCAGGAGAAACATTAGGAACTTGGGCAAATAATGCGACAGAGCAACAAGTTATCTCTAAACGAATTATGGACTACATGGAAAGTAACTACGAAATTAAAAGAGGTACTCAGTTAGCAACACCTCAGATAAAACAATTAACAAAAGATCTAAATTATCAAATTAAACAACAAGATCAAACAAACGGAGATGTAATTGTAATGCTTTACAAAATGAAGCAAAAACATAAAGACTCCTACCAACAACTAGTATGTGAAATGGTAAATAAAGCATACTAGAGTAACCAACAGCATCCATAACTTCTCTCATTTGCACATAATGTACCAAGAACAGTGCAGAACCATACGCAACTTATAAAAAGCATAAACCCCTTCTCTAAGACTATGTATGCAGGCAAAGCAACCCTGAGTATGAAAGAGTGGATTAGTTCCAGAACTCTTCTACTCTCTTTAACCCTTGACGAAGAACTCACCTTCGTTCCAGGTCAATTTTTCACCTTCATCTTCCAAGGTGCTGAGAGAAAAATTCCTCGAAGCTATTCAATTCTCCGTGTAGAAGGTAAAGAACTTATCCTTTGTATTAAGCTCGTTGATGGCGGTGTTGCTTCTGAAAGATTTGAAAAAGCAGAAGTAGGAGATGAGTTTACTCTTCGAGGCCCTTTCGGTCAGTTTATTTATGAAGAAGATGAGAATGAAAAAGTTATGTTTATCGCAACAGACACCGGCATCGTTCCCTTCCATGCAATGATTCAAGAAGGAACTGTACTAAACAAAGACACAACCCTTCTTTTCGGTTCAAGAAATACTGAAGAAATTTATTTCAAAGAAATTTACGAAGACCTGCACAGAAAAAACAAACTCACCTTTCTTCCAACACTTACCCGGCAGAATTGGGATGGTCTTATTGGACGCGTGCAAATGCACTTGCCAGAAGATGTAAACAATACAACGTTCTACATTTGTGGTCGTAAAGAAATGGTGCAAGAAGTTACTGCAATCCTTAAAGAACGAGGAGCGCAAGATACAAACATTAAGATTGAACGCTACGATTGAAGTAATTCAATATAATCTATATGAAACAGTATTTTTTGAAGGAAACTCAATTCGAGTCAACACACCTTCACCAGAATTCAAATACAATTCTTTAGTTTCTTTTCCTGGACGAACTTTGTTTTCTTTTGTATCTATAGCTCTCTTTCCTGCTTCATGAATGTGACCGCAAAAGAACTTCATGCAACGAAGTGAACGCATAAAATCATTAATTTTATTATTGCCCACATTTTTTTGTTTCTTTACAATAGGATAATTTTTCATGTACTGTGCTTCTTCTGCAGAAATAATATCTATTCCAGGTTCCAAAGTATAACCGTCGAACTCAAAAGCTTTAGTAGGCATATAAAATTGTGCAAGATCAATTCCTTTCTTAGATTTGCAAAATAAAGGTACATGCGAAAATACTAATTTCTGACTACCAGGAATTTTAGAGTATTTTTTCACATAATCACGAATTTCTTCCATATCATAATACTCGACAATTTGAGATATGTTTCGGCTACGCATCGACCTCGTTCTTTTTGTTTTCTGTGCGGGAGAAAGACCTGACATTAAATGATAGGAACCGCCATCATTTCTAAAAGTCCCTGTAAACGTCACATCACTCCCTGGAAGAAATACGAGTTCCTGTTCACCATAACGAATAAGCCAGTTTCTTTTTTTCGTAGTATCAATAACAGGATACCGTGAAACAACGTCATAAAGTTTTGCAGGCTCATGGCTTCCTGGAATCACTATCACAGGAACATCTAATTTAGAAAGTGGTCGAAGAATATCATGAAAGCTTTTCTTTGTCGTTCCAGGAATATCACCACCAAGAATAATTGCATCCACAGGAGTTTTCTTTATATGGGAAATAATTTTTTGCACTTCAACAACTCTTCCATGAATATCTGTAACAAAGAGAAGAGCATCATGTTTTTTTTCAAGTCTGCGAACCATGAGAATCGTAAAATAAAAAAATAAAAAGCTCAAAATAACTTTGAGCCAAAGGATAAGCTTATTCTTCGTCTTCTGATTCAGCAAATGCCTTCACAGCTTCAAAGTGTTCAACAAGAAGTTTCGCTTTGTTTTTTCCAAATTTAAACGGATAAGTGTCATCTTCGCTTTTTTTCAAAACGATCATTTTGTTTCCTTTATATTCGTCGTATTCAACTACCATAATAGAAAATTAACAAGAAGAGATTTATAAGCGTTACTTTTTCTTGCTGTCAATCTTGTGATACTCAAGGATATCTCTCACTTGATTGAGTTGCAATAAGTTACTCACATTTTCTTGTGTTGTGTGCACTCCCGCCATAAAGAGAGTCCAATCATTCTTTGCAATATGTTTGTCTTTATACAATTGCTCTGTCGCCCAAGGAACTCTTCCATGTTCAGGTAAATCTTTGTAGAGAAATGCACGCACACCAAATACTAAATTTAGTTGCTCTTTTACTTGTTTTGTTGCTGTGACTGCTAAGATATGCGTACGCAAACGAAACCTTGCAAGTTGCCGTGCAGTATAACCACTTTTGGTTAATGCAACGATTTTATTCACTCGAGTTCGTTGCGCCAGTGTTGCAGCAGCTGCAGCCATTGCTTGACTTACGTCAGTACTTATTGGTTGATGAGTGGTGAGTGCGAACTCAGTCTCAATTGCTTTTGCAATTTTTGAAATAACTTGCACACATTTTTTAGGATATTTACCAATAGCAGTTTCTTCTGAGAGCATTAATACATCAGCACCATCAAGAATTGCATTTGCAACATCGCTTGTTTCAGCCCGTGTTTGCCTCGGATGTCGTACCATACTTTCAAGTACTTGCGTAGCAACAATACCAATTTTTCCCTTTTCATTGCAAAGGCGAAGTAATCGTTTCTGCACTGCAGGTAAATTCTCTTGACTAATTTCAACACCAAGATCACCCCGTGCCACCATAAGACCATCAGCTTGCTGGAGAATTCGAGGAGCATTAGTTACACCTTGTTGATTTTCAATTTTTGCAATAATGCCAACACCACTTCCACGAAGTAAACGTTTAAGTCGAAGGACATCTTCAGCGTCTCGAGTAAAAGAAAGTGCAATAAACGCAAACTTATGTTCTTTAGCAAACTTGATAGCTTGTCTGTCTTTTTTGGAGAGTGGAGCAATATCAAGTGTTCGTTTTGGAAGTGCTATTGTTTTTTTAGGTTGAATAGTTGCAGATTCTAAGAATTTTACAGTAATTCCTTTCTTGTTAATGTGAGTAATTTTAGCTCGAACTCGACCATCGTCAAAGAGCATGGCGTCGCCAACTTGCATATTACCAGTAAATACATTTGAGAAACAACTTGCTGAATGTGCAAAAGTAATGAGCTTTGTGTCGCCAGAACGCACCTGTAATTCTTCATGAATGTGATAGCGAAGCTCCGGACCTTTAATGTCAAGAACAATAGGATACATGCCGTTTGCACGTACTGCAGCGACCATTTTACTATATTGTTTGAAGTCTCCATGGGCTGTGTTAATACGAAAGCCATCAGCACCGCTTTTAATGAGTTGTGCAATTTTTTCTTGAGAAAATGTGGCTGGACCTAGAGTTGCTAGAATCTTTGTAAATGTTGACATATAAACCTCACAACATAAACTAGGTCTAAGCTCTTTAAAAAGCTTATGCTAGGAAATAGAGAATGACAGGTAAAAGCAAGCATCCAAGAAGCATATTTTTCTGTGCACCGTAAAACTGGGCTAAAAGCCCAAGACCTGTAGCTGTAAGCAAGATAAGTACACCTTGCCATGAAGATAAGACAAGTACTAAAACAAGCAAAAAGTAAAGAAGACCCTTGACAAGTTTTGTATAATTCACTTTCTGCAGTACAACAAGAAGAGATTTAGCAAAATACAGCCCAAGCAAGGTAGCAATTCCTCCAACAAAAAGAAAAAGAAAGGCAAAAAACCATACTTGCGTCATACTCATACTTTCAAGTAACTCACCAACACCAACAATCGCCCCGTTTCTTGCTTTTCCAAGCAAAGCAAAAGTAATAATAGAGAATGCAAAAGCAACCGTATTCAAGGCCCCAGTTAATAACAAATAATCTTTGGGTTCGGGTTTTCTCATAGTGCTTAATGCCACAATCGCTCCTTGACTTGCTCCAAAACCAGGAAGAAAGGCAGCAAATATTCCTATAATTGTTGCTCGTCCAACCGTATGCTCAAGAACTTGTCCTTCAACTCGTGTTTCAATACTTGTACGTTGGGCAGGTAGCGATGTCACAGAAAGGAGACTAAAAAGTAAAGTACTTGTCCCAAACAGACCAGAAAGAAGTGGAAGTAAAACTTGTTCCTGTGACGGAAGAGCAAAAATAAGCAAACCTAACAAACCACTTCCAACAAAAAACAAAAAATTCTTAGGAATATTTCCTGAATACCACAAAAGAAAAACTACTGCAAGAAGAAGAATATAACCAACATAAGGAGTAATAATATAACTGACGAGCGGAAGATACCAAACACCAAAAGGAAAGAACATAAGTGTGGCAATAAGACCGCAAAAGGAACCAATCAAAGTAAAGACAATTGCCTGATACCCTTTCCCTTCGTGAAGCAACTGATGACCTGGCAGAACACTTGCTGCATGAACAGGATCAGGAGCTCCAAGATAGAGTGAAGGAATTGCATCTAAAAATGAATGCGTTAGTGCAAGTGTAAGAATAAACACTGCTAACACAAAGACATCAACTCCAACAAAGACACCAGTCATCGAAACTACAAGTGCAGCTATGAGATTCACATGAATACCTGGAATAAGGCCTGTAATACAACCTGCTAAAATACCTAAAGCAATTGCAAGAACAATTTCAACAAACATGAAGTCTTAGTAACATAGTGATTTATAAGTTTCAATACACGCACTTCGAAAATCTTTCAAACACGGAAAACACTTCTCATAAAACAAGAACGTAGAGAAAAAAAAAAAGCAAAAATAAGAACAGAAGAGGAATATTTATTAAGTGAAATACTGCTAAAAACACTATGGAAGAAATAGCAAAAATTACTAAACTCGATTTAGAGAGTTTGGAAAAGGGAAAGACCCATCATTTTTGGTTCAAACTTCTCAATACCAAAAACACTACGCTAAAACAAGTAATCATACCTCTAAAAATTATGAGAGGATCAAAAAAAGGTCCTGTTCTGGGACTTACTGCTGCCGTGCATGGTGATGAGTTAAATGGAATGGAAGTTATACATACCTTGTTTAAAAAAATAAAACCTCAGGAACTCAAAGGAACTATTCTAGCAATTCCTGTAACTAATTTTGAAGCGTTCATAAATCGAAAAAGAAAATTTACAGGAGGTGTTGATTTAAATCATATTATGCCTGGAAAAATAAACGGTACAGAGCATGAAAAATACGCGTATAATCTTGTAAAGAAATTAATAAGTAAAATGGATTATTTAATCGATTTGCATACTGCCCGGTTCGGTCATGCAAATATGCTGTATACAAAATCTGATATGAGCAATAAAATAAGTGCAAAGATGGCCAAGCAGTTTAACACCAAAGTCATACAAAATCACAAGCCAACTCCAACAACCCTTAGAGGAAGTGCTCAAAAATTAAAAATACCTGCAATAACGGTAGAAATTGGAGAGCCCTTAAAATATCAACGAATAATAATTGAAAGATGTGCTCAGGGAATACTTAACTTTTTATCAGAACAAAAGATGATAAAAGAAATTAAGTACGAAAAATTCAAGGGAGTAATCTGCAACGATACCTACAGAGTTTTAGCACAAAAAAGCGGTCTTCAGGATATCATTCCAAAAATAGGTGAGAAAATAAAAAAAGACGCAATCATAGCAATACGTTATGATGTTTTTGGTGATAAAATGGAAATAATAAGAGCTAAAACTGATGGGATTCTCATTGGAAAAAGTATTATACCATTAAATGTGAAAGGAACAAAGATAATGCATATTGGCGTTGAGCCAAAGCAAAGTCTTATTAACTCCAGTAATACTACCACGAAAAATGAAAAATAAGAAATATAATTTTTTACTTACTAATGCAAAGTCGCAAATTATTACCAGTACTATTTACAATTTAAGAGAGGAATTTAATTGTAACATAATAATTACAGGTGATAATGAGGACTCAATCGGATACTTCTTAGCTGACACATTCTATCTCATCAAGGCAGATGATGAAAAAACATATCTAAAAAAAATTATACAAATCTGCCAAGAAGAACATATCGAAGCAATAATTCCTCACACCATAAAAGAAAGAATACTTCTTATGAAAAATAAGCATGACTTCGATATGATAAATGTTAAAATACTTTCTTCAAGTGTTGAGTCAATTATCAAGTCAAATAATAAAACTGAATTTTTTAAAATATGTGAAGAAATAGGCGTTCCTGTTGCAAAATATTATGTGGTAAACACTTTAACAGATCTTGAAGAAAAAGCAAAGCTACTAGGTTATCCTGAGAAAAAAGTAATTATTAAACCTGTAACTGCTCATGGATCAAGAGGGTTTAGAATACTAAACAAAAATATAAAACTTAAAGATTTATTTTTCCAAAGTAGAGGAGAAGATCAAGTTGAATCAAAATTAAGCAGTTTGAAAACAATACTCGGGAAAAAATTTCCTGATTTAATAATTTCAGAATATCTCCCAGGAACAGAATATACTGTTGATTGTTTAAGACAAAACGAACACACCATAATTATTCCAAGAACAAGAGATGTAGTAAAAAGTGGTTTAACAGCAAAAGGAACAGTTGTTGAGAATGAAGAAATAATTACGTATGCAAAAAAGTTAGCAGAAAAAATTGATCTCACAACAGTTTTTGGTTTTCAATTTAAATTAGATAATGAGGGTGTTCCAAAAATACTCGAATGTAATCCAAGAATTCAAGGAACGATGGTTATGAGTACTATGTGCGGAGCAAATATCATAGCAATGTCAGTTAAGATGTTACTATATGAAAAAGTTGAAGCTCCAGTCATTGATTGGAATACTAAATTTTATAGAATTTGGAGTGGCATGGGAATTGGAACAACAAAAAAAGTCAAAACAATGGACCTCTCCAAAAATACGAACGAATAAGTCCTTATAACATAATAAAGAAATACAATAAAGCTACAGGAATAAACACATACATCCAATTCTTTTTATTCCACGCATAGATTGCTTTTCCACTAAAGGGTTCAAACGGTAACAAGTCAATTGTAGTAATCGTGAGCATCAGTACCATAGACATTTCAAAAAAGATAGCGGATGTGCTATAAAACAAGAAAATAAAAAATAATGAGAAGGAGGCAAAGATACCACTCACAATAAGATTTATCATTCCTTGATTTTTAAGATTTTCTTTGTCACTTACTACATATCCTGCCAGCGAAAAGGTGTTTCCAAGAAAACCAGTAAACACGGTAACGAATGCGCCCCACCACCAGATTTTGTACTCTCTGTGCATATTGAAATGTTTATCCATGAAGAGTCGAGTGAGTGTTGTGAGTGCATAAATAAAACAGTTGACAAGTATATGTAAAAAAAAGAAGAGAAAGAAGTTCTTGAATGATAATGCTAGCGCAAGTGCAAAAACCACAGCAGAGATCCCTACTGCCAACCATTCCCTATACTTAATACGTAAATCATAAAAGTTAAATCCTTTGTATGGAGGTATTGAGGTTTCTTTCTTAACTTTCTTCATAAAAGCACCAGAGAGAAATTTTCTCAAAATAAGAGAAACAGAGCTTTCAATTCGTTTCCAAAACCATAATAATCCAAGACCGATTGCTGTTGCAACTAAAGGCACAGCTCTAGGAGGTAAAAATGAACGTAATGGAGAACGAGAAGTGCGATGCTCAGCTACCGGATAGGCTTCTGCAGTCTCTACATCAAATATATCATTGGCTCGAAGGTCAGTAATAGCAGTATCTTGAGAGTACACATAGCTATTATTAATAAGTATACTTTGACTAATACGCACCAATCCATCTTCAGCATTTGCTGCTTGGATACTCGTATACAACTCCCCATTCTCTGATTGTAAAATAGTATATCCTGCTATAGTTTGATCGCTTTTCATACTCCAGCCATCTTGAGTCATCGCGTCACGGTACCATGCGTTAATTTCAGGAATAGTTGCATCGACAAGAATGGAAAAACTAATAGATCGTCTTTCATCCCCCGGCCTATCTTGAACGTTAACAATATCTCCATCAGGATATATAGGAATGCTTGCAGGAAGGTCGTCAGGAAGAGCAGCGCTCACTGTTGAAAGAAGTAATAAAAAGAACAAAAGATATAGGAATTTTCTCATATTGCCTCTAAATTTGACAAATACATATATAAATATACTGTAAAAAAACATATAGGAAGGACTAGATAAGTGAAATTTCGGATGCAATACAAAATTATCTAAATAACACAAGGTAGTAGAAAGCACGAAAAAATTATAAATAAAAGAACAATTTACTCTTTATGAAAACCTCATCTCAACTAACATCTATCGATTCTGCTATTGCACGGTTACAATCCAAAGAAGACCAAAAACATTCAGCTGCTCAAGTACAAAAATATAATAAACGTCCAAAAAAAATCAACCATAAAGCAAACTATAAAAAAATACGAGTTCCTAGGCAAAAAAAGGTAAGATATCCTGTCTCAGCATATGCAGGAGGACGATTTCATTGGCTTAAACCAGTAAAAGAAATCGACACAAGTAATTATGTTCTTTGTGAACGACGATTCAATCCCAACAGAAGAATAAAACATCCACGCTTCCAACCATATACGCGTTCCATATATGTAAGTCCACTCGCCAAATCAATACAAGATATATTTTCTAGTTATGAGCCGGAAACAGCATACAACCGTATTGGGGAAACTGACAATACGATGAATCCTCCAAGCAATGAGAAGAAAATGTTTATACAACTCAATAGTCTAAACAAAGAAGAAAAAAAGAGAGTGCTCAATATCCTCTACTCTTCTACGTCAAGTATTGATAACTATATGGACTAAGCACTTTCCTAAATCAGTACAGAGCAGTAAAAGAAGGGCTTTTTATGAAAACAATGAGCTCGTAATATTTATATAATCTCACGACTCAAAACAATCATGAGAAAAATTCTAGAAGGTATCGCAAAAGAAGCAGGAAAAATTATTCTGGAAATATACAATAGTAAATTTTCTGTTGAACATAAGACAGATGCAAGTCCATTGACAGAAGCAGACTCAAAAGCAAATTCCTACATTCTCAGCGAGCTCAAGAAACACTATCCGCAAACACACATCATTTCTGAAGAAATAGAAAATCTCTCCTACGATGAAAGAAAAGATTGGAAAGAATTCTTTATAGTGGATCCTCTTGATGGAACTAAAGAATTTGTTAAAAAAACAGGCGAATTCACAGTTAATATTGCATACCTAAGCGAAACAAAACGCGTTAGTGTAGTATATGTTCCCGTAACTCAAGTTATGTATAGTACAGATGGGGAAAAAAGCTATAAGAACAATAAAGAGATAAGAGTAAAAGAAGAAAGTGAAAAACTTACAGTGGTAGCGTCCATCTCTCATTTCAGTGAAGAAACTAAACAATTCATTGAGAAACTAGGCAAACCATACGAACTCAAACAATATGGTAGTTCACTAAAAATTTGTGCTGTGGCTGAAGGTGAAGCAGATATTTACCCTCGCCTAGCACCAACTATGGAATGGGATACAGCTGCAGCACAACTTATTTTGGAAACAGCAGGAGGAACTCTTATCGATGCTAAAACAGAAAAACCCTTAACATATAATAAGCCAAACCTACTTAATCCTCATTTTATAGCTCTCAGTCAAGAAAACATCCTTTTATAAAATACCTAACATTTAATGAAATGAGATGAAATACAGAAAAACTCCTGAAGACTTTATCGTTGAAGAGATTGCAGAACATAAAATTCTCCCAAAAGGTCCTTTCAAACTCTATACGGTGCAAAAAGAAAGCATAGAAACTGTTGCACTTATCAGGCTTCTTTCTGAGAAATGTAATATTCCTAGAGCCAACATAGGAATTGCAGGTATCAAAGATACCCACGCGCAAACCAAGCAATACATGACTGTACCGAAAGAATATAATTTAGAATCTATAAAAAATATCAAAGTTACATTCCTTGGTTATGTAAAAGAATCCTTGCAACTTGGAGACTTGCTTGCAAACAAATTCATCATCACCACCAAAGATATCAAAGAAGAAGAACTTGAAAAAATCAAACAGAACGCACAGGAAGTAGAATTTGGTCTTCCTAATTATTATGACAGCCAGCGCTTTGGCAGCGTTATTGATAACAGATTTATTGCAAAACATTTAGTAAAAAAAGAATATGAACTTGCAGTAAAAGAATACTTGACAAGTATTTACAGAAATGATAGCGAGGGTATCATCATAGATAAAGATAATATGTATGACGATTGGCCAAAATTTAATCTTCCTATAAAAAATCCTCAATTTCGAAAAGTCGCTTTTCAATACAAGAAAACTAAAAAATGGATTGAAGCTTACAAATATATTGACAAACAACTCAGGCTTCTCTTTATTTCAGCATATCAAAGTTATCTCTGGAATGAATGCGTTAAAGAACTTATAACTCTACACGCAGATAAAGAACAGCTCTATACAATTCCTTATGTTCTTGGCGAACTTGTCTTTAACCATAAAGAAGTGCGACTTCCACAAACATTTCAAACCATTAGCCATCGAATAGTACCAGAAGAACACGAAGGAGACATCATCAAAAAAGTGCTTGAAAGAGAAGGCTTAGAACTTTCTCAGTTTAATATTCGACAGACTGGAAATTTTTTCAAAAGTCAACACCGGGACGTCATGCTTTATCCAACAGAATTTGAAATGTATCCACCTAAAAAAACAGATAATAATTACCAAGTAACTGTAGAATTTGTTCTTCCTAAAGGATGCTACGCAACCATGGTTCTCAAAAAGGTTTTTGAACAGTAATTACTCGCTTGCAACTTCTTCTAAATCTAAAGGCAAGTCAGCAATGCTAGTAAGTAAAGTATCAACCGGAGCTCTATCATCATAAAGAATTGCAACATCATCTAGAGGTACTTCAAGAATTAATGTATTAAGTAAGGTCAAGTCCGCATTTTGAGCTTCAGCTTTTTGGAGTAACTCTTCATAATTGAGACGAGGATTGTTTGTACCTATAAGCTCAATATTTTGCAGTTGGTTTGTTCGGTACATAGGAAAAGCATAGGTTGTATCAAATACTGATTGAAGTGTCTTAAGTTCTGAACGGAAAAATTTACTAGATTCACCGCCAGGTGTGTTAATAATATTTACCATGACAACACCTTCAGGATTCAACCTCTCTTCTACCAATTCAAAAAATTCTTGTGTAGTTAAATGGAAAGGAACGCGGTCGCGTTTGTATGCATCGACAAAAATCAGATCATAGGTTTTTTCAGTTCGCGTTAAGTATTCTCTTCCATCCCCAATAGTTACATCCATAGTTTCTGGATCCACATAAAAGTATTCCTGAGCGAATTCATACACTACCGGATCAAGTTCTACTACATCAACTGCAACTCCTTCACTAACATAATACTTCGGTAAGGTAAATCCCCCACCTCCAATAAATAAAGCAGACTCCACATCAGTAAGTAAAAAAGGTAAGACCCCGTACTGCGTGTAGCGATACACTAAACGCTGCGGATCACTCAAATCAATTGAGCTTTGCGGGGTACTGTCAGAATAAAGGGTGCGAATATCTCCTTCTTGAGCAACCTGCAAACGTTGATACACGGACTCCTTCATAACAGGAAGTTCATCATTCCCTGAAAATGCAGAAGTACCTGCAGCAAAGAAGAGTGCCACAGCAATAACTATTGCAACAACAATATTGAGTTTTTTTGGCGAGATAAAAACAGCCATGAGCAAAGCAATCCAGCCAAGGACAACAAATGAAAATGTTAAAGAAAGTAAAGGAATAAGAAGAAATGTAGCACCAAAGCTACCAAAGATACTTCCTACAGTATCAAGTGTGAATATTTTTCCTGAAGCTTCACCTTTCAGGTGCTGCGAAGAGAGCGAAACAGCAATAGGTGTTAAGACACCGAAAAGAAATGACGGTGGACCAAAAAGGAGGAGCACTGCAGGTAGCGCTGCATACTGTGAAGGCAACGGAAGCGAACCAAACATGAGGGCTAACGTTTGACCATAATAAGAAAGAAACAAAATACAGAGTGAAGCGATAAAAAGTATGATGACAACATCTTTTTTAGTTGCTTTGGCTGAATATTTTCCGCCAACATAATACCCCAAGCTCAAAGTCACCATAAATATTCCGATGATACTTCCCCAAGTATACGCACTACTACCAAATGAGGGAGCAAGAAGTCGACCAGCAAGAATTTGTAATCCTAGTCCAACCATTCCAGAACCAAAAACTGCTAATTCTCCAGTTTCAGCCATACGTTTCCAATGTCTGAAAAAATTACTTCTAGCCATGATGTGCATTGCATAAAAGAACTTTAAATAACTATGGATTTATGGATTGGATTAGGAAGATATAGCTATTTTCTTGCGAAGTAAATAGATTCCAGCAGCAAGTGCAACAATACTTAAGGCAAAGTAGAGCATATCAAGAGGTGTCGTATATGTCATGTTAAGAATCCGTTGGAAAAAACTAACAATCAACACGATAACAATAGAATTTACAAGTTTGGTCTTGAGTTCATCTAATGAAGTGATTTCAAGCAAGTTATGCGTTTTAGGATCTCCATCATCTGCCTCGTCAATTTTTGAAATAAATAATTCATAAATGCCAAAACTAAGAATTAAAAAAACTATACCTATAAGATAGAAATCTATAGCACCAATAACAATAGCAAGAAATTGTTTATTATCGACTGCTGAAGAAGTAAGAAATTGATTAATAACATACAAAATATCTCTGCTTCCAATCACGAAAAATAATACAGAGCCAAGTAAAGAAAAGATGACACCTAAAATAACAATAAACCTACTTCTCCAAAGAATTCCTTCAAAAATACGCTCTACATAAGACCGGTCTTTTGTATTTGCAGCTTTACCTATTCGTTTCACAGATGAACACAAAATATCCGGCTTTAAAAACATATCGTCACAAAACTTAAAAAGATACAAAGTCTTCAGTGAGTATGAGTCATATCGCTGCCAAAGAAATACCAGAGTATCAAATAGCTTTGCCTTTTCCTCATGTAGTAATTGACAATTTCCTAGATGAATCATTTTTCCAAAAAGTGGGTGATGCTCTCTTTGAAGAACAATTCCATGAAAAATATGCCGATCTGTTTCATTTCTTTCAGACCAATGATTTGCAATCAAGCGAAAAGATGCAGTTCTTCTCCGAATTCATAAAAAATGAATTCATTCCTTTCATGCAAGAACTCTCAGGAATTTCTCTTGATTCAAAAATTTTTGATGCGCAAGGAAGTATTTACGGTGAAGGTAATTATTTACTCTGTCATGATGATAGATTAGATAATCGCGCTATCGCTTTTATTTTATATCTTACTGATTTGCAGCCAGAAGAAGGAGGCGAACTACTTCTCTACACAACACGGGACGGCATGCCTACGCGTGCAAATGCCAAGAAGATACAGCCCAAAACAAATCGTCTGGTTTGTTTTACAGTTAGCGATAAATCATTTCACGAAGTTGCAGAAGTGCTCGCAGATACGCAACGAGTAGCAATTGGAGGTTGGTTACACCATGAACGTTCTAAATAAAGAATATCTTCCTATGCTTGACCAACTTAAGGCTCATTTTCAAGAAAACGGCCAAATAAGTTTACAAAAAATTCTCACTCCCGAAGCATTACATGCGCTTCAAGACAGTGTAAAAAATTGGAATGCAGATGATAAATTATTATATCACCGCTATAGCACTGCACGAAGTACTAAAGTGGCAGAAACAATACTTCAGGACAAATCATTCTTATCATTTCTGCAGCAACTTACGACAAAACAAGTGGAACCCCAAGAAGCGACCTTCTACAAATATCAACATAAAGATTTTCTTCTTCGAAAACCTTGCAAGAGAGGTATTCTTGTCTGCATCGACTTTGGCGATGATTTTCCTGAAGGATGTGGAGGAGATCTTTGTTTCGCACATCAGCAAGACACAGCGACCATCCCTAGTATAACAAACAGCATAAGCCTTATACATGTTGACGAACACACAGAGATGTTTCTTACCTATATCACCCATTTAGCCGGAGATTTAGAACGAAAATCTCTTCAATTCTTACTCTAGCCAATCCATTTATAATAAACTTTAAAAATGGATTAAAAAATGATTACCCTATGCAATCACTAAAAGCATCTAGCTAAAGATTGTAGGAGTAATTCGTGTGACTGAAGAAGTATTTGCAAGAGGAAGTAAAACCTATTATAATGCAAGTAAATTCTTCCCATCAAAACTTCGTCATGAGGTCACTATTCTGTATAGCTTTGTCCGCATTGTTGATGATTTTGTTGATACCCAACCCGCCAATGCAAAAGCATTCCTTTCATGGGAACTTCTTTGGCAACAAGCATGGAAAGGCCAACCGTCCAATATAAAAGAGATTGATGAATTTGTCCACTTGGCAAAAAAACGAAGATTCAAAAAAGAATGGATTGAAAGTTTCTTTGCGAGTATGCGCTTCGATCTTGAAAAGCATACCTGTCACTCACAAAAAGAATGTGAATGGTATATTCATGGGAGTGCTGAAGTCATCGGTCTCATGATGGCACATTTGATGAGAGTTCCAACACAAGCGCATAACTACGCAGCTACACTTGGAAAATCTATGCAGTACATCAACTTCATCCGAGACATTGACGAAGATAGAAAAATGAAAAGAAAATATTTACAACTCAACATGTTCCCAAAAACTGCTAAAGAGAATGCAAAATTTATTGAAGAAGTGCGCAGTACGTTGCAACAATATACGATATGGAAAGAAGAAGCAGAGAAAGGTTTCAAATTTATCCCCTATACTGCTCGTGTCGCAGTGATGACAGCAAATGATATGTATAAGTGGACAGCAGAGCAAATTAATAAAAATCCTTTACGTGTTTTCGACAAAAAAATAAAACCAAGTAAAACAAGAATACACCTTGCAGGAATAAAAAATATGGTGAAAGCATTATGGATTTGAAAGAGTACGCAGCACAGGCTAAAAAATATGTGCATGAATTTCTCGCGACGAAAAAAGACTGTTATCCAGGTCTCTCAGAAAATATTATACCGCGATTACAAACCTACGCGACCTCAGGTAAAGGTGTACGAGGTGGACTTGTTCTTGCTATGCATGATTTCTATGAAGGTACTGCACACGAACAAGCGAAAGCAGCAGCAATAGCTGTAGAGTTATATCACTCAGAAATACTTATGATTGATGACATTATTGACTGCGATAAACTACGCAGAGGATTACCTACAATGCATTGGCAGCTACAAGAACTAGATGCCCACCAAGCAGATGCAAAACGAGGTGAAAGCTTTGCCATGTGTGTAGGACTTATTGCAAATTATTTAGCGCTAGAACTCCTTGCTGAAGTAAAATCTGCAGAGGCAATGAAAGCAATGTCCAAACTATATGTACAAACAGGATTTGCTGAAGCGCAAGAACTTCTCAACGATACGAATCCAGAGAGTAGCAAAGAAGATATTATTAAAATTTACAAAGAAAAAACCGGCACCTACACTGTTGCGATGCCAAGTCTTATTGGAGCGTATCTTGCAAACGCACCTGAAGAAGACACGAAACATTTTGAGTCTATTGGTGCTAACCTAGGAGTGCTCTTTCAACTTAAGGACGATCTTCTTGAACTTGAAGGAACTACTGAAGAGATTGGAAAATCGGTCACTTCAGATATTTTCATGAACAACTTAACCTTTCCACGTCTTGTGCTCAATGAACGAGTGACTGCACAGGAAAGAGAAAAACTTGACAGTATTTATGGCACAGAACCAAGTGAAGAAGATGTTACTTTCATCCGTTCTTTGCATCAGCAATACGCGACAAGTATAGCTATCGCATCGTTGCAAAAAGAGTATGAAGAGAAAGTACATCAAGAACTCACACAGTTATCAAAAGCAAACACACATTTACTCTTCTTGATTGAGTATAATAAACAGAGAACAAAATGAAAATAGGAATTATAGGTGGAGGGTATGGTGGTTTGACTACAGCATGTCTCCTTGCAAAAAAAGGTCATGAAGTTGAATTGTTTGAGAAAAATAGTACTGTAGGGGGTCGAGGGAGAATGTTCTCTGAAAAAGGATTTCATTTCGATATGGGGCCTTCTTGGTATCTCATGCCTGATACAATTGATGAAATATTTCAAATTCTTGGCACCAGCGCAAATAAAGAAATGGACTTGACACGCTTAGATCCTCATTATAAAATGTTCTTTCACGATGAAGAAGTATGCATCTCAAAAGATATGGAAAAAAATTACGAACTCTTTGAGCGTCTTGAACCTGGCGTGACACCAAACATAAAAAAATATTTGGATAAAGCAAAATATAAATTCGATACATCCATGGAAGAATTTATTGAGAAACCTTATTTTTCCATAAGAGATATGATTAATTGGAAAACCATGACCAAGGGTAAAGACCTTGATATTTTCAAGTCATTTGATAGTCATCTTAAAGCATATTTTACATCTGATAAAATTAGAAAAATCCTTGGATATACTATGGTGTTTCTTGGAGGAAGTCCAAAGAACACTCCTGCACTCTATAGTTTAATGAGCCATGGTGACTTCAACCTTGGCGTTTTCTACCCTAAAGGTGGTATGAACGCACTGGCAGTAGCGCTCGAAACACAAGCAAAAAAACTTGGAGTAAAAATTCATTGTAATAGTCCTGTCACCCGTATTGATGTTGAAGGCAAAGAAGCGAAACGAATTGTCACAGAAAAAGGCGAATTTGCCTTTGACAAAATAGTTGTTAACGCGGATTACGCTTGGGCAGAAACTCATCTCCTTGAAAAAAAACACCAAACTTACACTGCTAAGTATTGGGACAAAAAAACTATCGCTCCAAGCGGCCTCATTGTGTATTTGGGAGTGAATAAAAAAATAAAAAATCTCGAGCATCATAATTTAATGATCGAACATGACTGGATGCAACATTTCAACGAGATTTTTGAAAAACCTAGTTGGCCTACTAAACCTAGTTATTATGTTTGTGCACCGACAAAAACAGAAAAGGAACTCGCGCCTGAAGGTTGTGAGAATTTGTTCATCCTTGTACCTGTTGCAGCAGACCTGAAAGATGATCCAAAATTCTGTGAAAAATATGCTGATAAAATTATTGCAGATATTGAAGCCCGTATTGCTGAATTGTTTAGTGAA
>CAZHNR010000006.1:0-3665 GCA_964534065.1 uncultured Methanosarcinales archaeon | reverse complement strand
CAGCATTGGGATTAGCACAGACCTTAATGCAGACTGCGTATTTCAGACCTAAGAATCGAAGTAAGAAAGTACCTAACCTCTATTATGTAGGACAATATACCAATCCAGGAACAGGAGTTCCTATTGCTATGATCAGTGCAAAGATAGTAACAAAACTTATCGAGGAAGATAGTAAATGAAATTAAAAGACATGTATAAAATTTCCCGTCCTCGCTTCTGGCTCTACTACGCAGGAACCTATGCAGTAGGAGTAAGTTTAGCAGCAACAACGCTTAATGACTTTACTCCATTATTTTTTGCATTCTTACTTTTCTTTACCTTTCCAGCGAATTTTTTTATTTATGGAATCAATGATTATTTTGATTGGGAAACGGACAAATTAAATCCTAAGAAAAAAGAAAAAGAGTATTTACTCAAACCAGGAAATAAAAAGTTTTTGCGCACTGCACTCATTATCCCTGTCCTGCTTGGACTTCTCCTTACCGCCTTCATGCCTTCTCTATTTTGGTTCATGCTTGCGTATCTTGCTATTGGGGGATTTTATAGTGCACCTCCACTGCGATTTAAAGCAAGACCTTTCCTTGATTCCTTATCAAATATGTTTTATGTTATTCCTGGGTTCATGGGTTACTATCAAGTAACAGGAACACTTCCTAGTCTTTGGATTAGTCTAGGAGTACTACTTTGGCCTGTGGCAATGCATCTTTATTCTGCAGTGCCAGATATTAAACCTGATAGCCGTGCAAAAATTAAAACTACAGCAACTGCGTTAGGGAGAAAAGCAAGTCTCTACGTGTGCGCCACTATTTGGACTTTTGTAAGTATTGTTGCATTCAGTCAGTCATGGTTTCTTGGCATCATAAGTCTTGTATATCCTATCATTGCTTTGGGAAGTTTCAAGAATATAGAAAAAATTTATTGGGCCTATCCTTACATCAATGCTGCATGCGGAGGAATTCTCTTTTGGTACGGAGTTATTTCTGGCATATTCTAGCAGTAATTCTTTTCTTCGCGAGTTATTTTACTGTTCGGTTTATTGAGCCCTCTTACGCAATTATCTCTTCAATTTTTATGTTAGCATTTGCTCTTCCAAGCTTCTATTATGTATACACACAAAGTAAAAAACAAGTTCCCAAGTCAAAGAAGAAAAAAGTATCTTGGAAAATAATTGCAGCACTAGGTAGCATATCAATTTTCGCTTACTTCATTGAAACCATAGGTATTCTCACAGGCTTTCCCTATTCAGGCTTTGTCTATAGTGACTTAATTGCATTCAAAATTGCTGGAGTGACTCCATTAATGTTACCATTTAGTTTCGTGCCTCTTGTCATAGGAACTATGTACCTAGCTCAAAAACAAACGACCACACTAAAAAAGATTCTTGTATCTGCCCTACTCCTACTAACTGTAGATTTTATGCTTGATCCTGCTGCTGTCGCACTTGGTCTGTGGATTTGGGATAGTCCTGGAACATATTACGGCATTCCGCTTGCGAATTTTGCGGGATGGATATTCTCCGGAATTATAGCTAGCAGTATATTTCTTGCCTACAAATTACCTCCCTTAAAAAAGGAATCAAGCTATAGCCTTTATCTAATTATTTCATTCTGGACAGGTGCATGTCTTTGGATGCAACTCTGGATTCCCCTGGCTATCGGATTAATCTTGTTGGCAGTTCTTCTTAAAGAGTACCAGAAATCATTATAAAACACAAAGTATTCTTCTCCTTTTACAGTGAAAAACACTCTTTTAGCAACGCTTGGCACCGTAGCTCTTCTTAGCTCATGTAGTATCGATACTATTCCTGTTTCAAGAAGATCACAGCACTTGTACCCAATTTCTTACAATGCAGAAGTTGATTCTAGTGTCACAGAAAATTTACGAGCCATAACAACATATGCGCGTCTCTCTACTTTTCAACGAAAAAAATGGGATAAAAGTGAATTACTCAATATATATGAAAAAAATCCTCTAAGCTTCGAGTCATTTGTAGGAATGGAAGTAAAAAATACGCATTACGTGGTGTATACACAGCCACAAAATTATCCGTATCAGACCCTTATGATAAAAATTAATCTTGATAAACAAGAAAGGCCTGATAAGAAGGTAAAATACATTGAATTTATTGATAAGGATGCAGACGGGACAGTTGATTTTGCGTTTTTAAATGGGAAGGAAGCATGTACTCCACACCAACTGAATTACGAAGGTCTCCTAGAAACTCTGGCTAATTACCTCGATACCCAAGGGAAGTCCCAAACATACACAGATACGTATTTAAAGTCGGACTCCCTTCTTACACAGCAATGAATGAAAGTTTTTTTCGTGAACAAAGCTCCACGCTTTCACTTGCTGCAAAGCAATTACCTAAAGATAAACAGCAAGAAGTAGCGACACTTTACACCTTTCTCAAGAGCATTGATTACTTTGTCACCAAAGGTAAACGTAAAGAATTCTTCCAGTGGTCTCATGATTGGCAGGATAGTTGGAATGGTGAACTCGTAGATAATGCAGTGATTGAGTCATTCATGGATCTTTCGTACAAGTATCAATTTGAAAGAAAATGGATTGAAAGTTTTTTTGCTTCTAAAAAATTTGATCTCGAGAAAAAAGTATGCGAACACATTGCAGATACTATTTGGTACATGTACGGTAGCGCTGAAGTTATTGGACTTATGTTCTGTCGTATTTGTAATCTTGATGAGCAGTGTGAAAAGTATGCTGCCCTTATGGGAAGGTCGTTACAGTATTTGAGTTTCATACGAAATATGAGAAAACATCTGCAACAACAAAAAATGTACATTCCTGTTCCTAAAGACATGAATGGCCTGTCCCGACCTAAAACAGAAAAAGACCGAAAAGCTTACACAACCCACATTCAAAAGCAGTTAACAAGGTACAAAAGTTGGATGGCAGAAGCTCGAAAAGGTTTTCCCTTTATTCCCTACAAATTACGCGCAAGTGTTATGACTATGGCAGATGCATATGACTGGATTGCCAAGCAAATCGAAAGAAACCCAGATGTTATTTTCTATAAGCGAATTATAATACCTACTCATATAATCAAGTTTTATGCTTTGAGAAATAAGGCTAGTGCATTTCTTACTAAAGAAAACTAATATTTATAAATCCAACTACATCAATTTCCAATATGAAACAAACAATTTTACTAAGTCTTTTACTTGTAATTATTCTTGTCGTAGCAGGTTGTTCAAGTCAAAGTACAACCAATCTTCCAGAAGAAGTACCTGAGAATACTGCAGCAGATACAAACAATAATGATGTTCAAGACATTCAAGTTGAAGCAGATGAAGTTACTGAAGTAACTATCGATTTTGACGATGTGCAAGAACAGCAAGTGCAAGCTGAAATTGAAGCAAGTCTCAATGAAGACTTTTGTATTCCTGGAGAAACCTACGGCTACAACGATGGAGAAAATGATGTTGACGCCAAAATTATCGGATTAACAACCTACAAAGGTGACGAGTTCTGTCAAGCAGAGACCATAACTACTATCTCTACAAACAATATCAATATTACAACAAATACTACTTATTATTTTGATAATTTGTACGAGGAGTTCTGGATTATTTCAATCATAACGAATTCGATGCTACCTGAACCTACTGTTTCAGAAATTCATCTCGTCAACGGTGAGATTCAAA
>CAZHNR010000005.1:0-29119 GCA_964534065.1 uncultured Methanosarcinales archaeon | reverse complement strand
CTTCTGGTGTGAACCCTAATCGTTCACGGAGTTGCTCACGGTCAGTCTTTTTCATCGGCACAAATTGTTTAGCATCAACTCCTAGTCGCACTATTCTTCTAGACGCATGAATATGCTCCCACGTAAATTGTTCTGAAATACCGTCAGAAGGTACAAAAAGTCGTTGCGTTCTTCTGTAAAGAAATCGAGCAACAAGTCTTCCTATCCAAGGAAGGTGACGTTTGAATATTGCAGGTGCAGTTGCCTGCATAATAAGTTCCCAGTCAAGTGAATGAATATAAGAAGCCGTAGTCAATAGTTTTTTTCTTGCCACAAGTATAGTTGTCGCTCCTATAGGACCCAGTGTCTGCGTGAATACAAGATCAGCTCCAGAGAGCGCTTTATGCAAAAGGAGAGGTCGACATTGTGCTGCTTGAAAATCTCCTACTCGAAAGCGTGACAACGGTACCGTGACCATATGCACATTAGCAAGCGGAGGTATGTACTCAAAGCGAGGACATATTAAAGTAACAGAAAATTTTTGAGTGAGACGTGGAATTATCTCTTGCAAAAAACGTGACACGCCGTCATGCCTTGGCAAATAGTTATCTGTAGCTATAACTAGTTTTGGCAAGGTTTGCGTTTCAGTTTCTCCCGTCATCGTATTTTATAGAACACCTCAGCAAATGTTGTTCCGTACCGGTACCCATTAATAATAGCTTTGACATATACTGACCACGTAAGAGTGAGCATGGCGACTTTTTGACTCTTGAACAATTTGAGCGCAGAGAGTTTTTTTGTAAACGTATCCGTAATATCAACGATAAGCCGAGGTTTACTTCTCCGTTTAAATTTGAAAAATCGCCAGATACCAAAGCTAAAAATCGAGCACGTGAGTTTGTTCTCTGCATGCAACTCATCATAGACTTGTAAAAGCAATTGATGCACAGCGACATGATCTGGATGCGCTTCATCTACTGCATGAGTGAATATTTTTTCTGGTTTGTAGTGAAGTAATGCTTTTCGAAGTTTTTCTTGAACTTCAGGATGTTCTTTTTCCTGCGCGAGTTTCCCATCAGTGGTTCCAAGAAAAATTGTTTCTTTTGCACCGAGTAGTTTGTCGGCTTTTTTGCTTTCTTCCTCACGAATTTCCCGTATAACTTCTTTCTTATAGTGCGGATGAGTTCCTTCACCGTAAGAAAAAATAAGCGTATACACATCATGACCCTCTGCAGCGTATTTTGCAATAGTACCACCTGGACCTAAAGCCTGATCATCACTATGCGCTACAATCACAAGAATATTCATAACGATGCTCACGCAAAGAGCTTTATAAACTTTTATACGCAGGCTTACGACAAAAGAACAACAATGTTTATAAATTAGATTCCATCCTCTACTTGAACACGCACTGGTAGTCTAATGGTAGGATTGCGGCCTTCCAAGCCGTCGGTCCGGGTTCAAATCCCGGCCGGTGCATACTTCTTATACAGTTAGAGATTTGAACGGGTTCACAGTGAAGATTTAGGAAATCTTCGGGTGCACCAAAAATTCCTTGAATTTTTTAGCGCAAATCCCTGCCGGTGCACCATTTCTAAACAACAAAAACCAAAACAAGTACCTTAACTCTTTAGTATAGGTTTATTTCTTGCATACTTAAGGTAACCTTATAGAACTTAAGGGGTTTTCTTATCTATTCTTCTCCGCAGGATAATACTAGCACCAAAAGGTGTACAGGTGATAGATATGGTAAAAATAACAAAACGAGATATGGCATTATTTCATTGCTTACGAAGTAATGCTCGGCTAACATTGACACAAATAAGTAAAAAAACAAAGATTCCTATTTCCACATTATTCGATAGGTTACGCTCACAGGAGCAACAAGCAACAATTCTCAAGCATACAACTCTTGTTGATTTTGATGCACTTGGATACGCGACTCGCGTCCAGCTCGCTTTGCGTAGTCATCCTACTACTCGTGAAGCTCTACAACAACATTTGACTTGTCATGAACATATTAATAATGTCTACGAAGTTGCACAAGGTTTTGATTTTCTTGCTGAAGGAATTTTTATGTTTCCAAAAGACGTAAAAGAGTTTATCTCGCATTTACAAAAACGGTTTCCAACTGTGGAGTATCAGACGCATTTCATAACTAAAGATTTGAAAAGAGAAGAGTTCCTTGCTTCCTAAAATGATGAGTGCTGTTTATACATACCAACACTCACAGCAAGTAAATCTTGGTCAATACCCTGGCTAGATAACCAGTTAAGCATTTCTTCCAAGGAATAGCCTTCAGCAGAATAGGTTTCAAAGTACTTAACCAGAGATTGCAATTGTTTTTTCTGGTCTAAAGCATAGAGTCCACGGTCGATAACCATCTCGCTAAAACCTGCATGCTTCATAGCCATCTTAATGGTGACACTGTCTTTGTCTTGCAGGTTCTGGCGATATACTTTTTGGACAAAGTGAACAAGATTTTCTTGTTCAGGTTGTTTTTCTGCTGCCAAGATTGCTTTTGTCGTAGTACTTGGTCGCGCTTTTCTTGGAGCTTCTATTGCAATCACTACAAATGCACCAACAAGGACAAAACCTAAGATACCATATAAGTAAGGATTGCTAAAGAGACTTGACTGTTCAGGTGATTGGAGTTGTGGTTCGAACTGTTGTTCTGGTTCTTCAGGTGCTGATTCTTCTACTACACAGGCACCACACACACCACCACAATCAACTTGAACTTCATTCTGGTTTCGAACTCGGTCAAAGCAACTTGCTTCAGCTACACAACTTGGACAGCTTCCACCACAATCAACTTTAACCTCATCTTGATTAAGAATTCCATCCGTACAGGACGCAAAGACTACAGGTTCACTACATGCACCACACACACCACCACAATCAATCTGCACTTCATTCTGGTTTTTAATGCCATCCTCACAAGTAGGAGCTGGAGTTACCGCACTACTCGTAAATCCGCCACCGCCGCCACCACTACTGCCGCCACCAGAGGAGGGACAAGAAGGACTACATGGACCACCACAATCAACACCATCTTCTCCTTGATTTTGTTCGTCATCGGAGCAGGTTGGAACATCCTGTGCTATAACAAATGCAGAGAATGAAGTAACAACAACAGAAATAGTATCGGTTGCAGTATTTCTTGTGGAGGAAATGAGTCCTTGCGAACCTGAGCCACCATATAAAATAGTTTCACTTGCTTCATCATAATCATATTTGAAGATACGTAAATCAGCTGAACTACTATCATCAAATCCAAAGTCCGTATAATTAAAACTAATGCTAAACGTTCTGTTTGGAGAACTATTAAGTGGAAGCGGAGACATGTTAATTGCAAAGCCTCGCAGAGGAACATATTCTCGTCCAAGACCTAAATCATCAGGAGCGTAAGCTAAGGTAGTTTGATTTTTTCTAAAGAAGAGACTTACATTTGCAGTGTTCAAGTTACTTCCTTGAATACTTACTTCAGGTCTACTAAATCGCACCGTATACGCTGAAGTTTGAGGGACTTGCACACTTGCAGATCCAGGAGAGAAGGATTGAGTAGGTACCACATAGTCAGTTCCTTGCTCAACAGCAACAGCGAAGTCAAAGACATTCGTATCAAGATTAAAATCGTATGCAGTGTTATTTACTGCTTCAAGTGTGAAATTCTGTGCCACTGTGCTTTGATTAAATCCTGACGCACTCGTGTCAGTTACTTGCACAGTAATATTGTACACACCAGTAGTTGGCGTCGTCCAAGTGAGCAGACAGGTTCGCGTACTTGGTACATGAGCAATACTCAAAGAAGGTATGCTTGTATTTTGCTCGCAAGTAAAGGTATTCTGACTTGTGTCCAAATCAGTAAAATTAATCACTTGATAGAAAGCAGTTCCTGCAAGAGCTGTTCCAAGACTTTGGTTGGAAATAATTGGTTCTTGGTTTTCAATAGTATCTGTCGCAAGCACTGAGTTAGTATTTCCAGCCAGGTCGGTAACGAACCACGTGAAAAAGAGCGTCTCATTTGCTACTAGGTGATAACTAGGTACGCTTGCTTGGTAGCGACTTTCATTCGGTCTCCAGTCTCGAGGAGTAAGTGCAGTTGCAGTTTGAGAATAATTTTGTCCACCAATACTATAGTTGAATAATGCAGTTGGACGCATGTCACTCTCATTTACTGCGATAATAAAACCTACAGCACTTGCACTTTCAGTAATCTCGCTCGTGTTAACTTCAAGGCCAGTGAAATCAAATTCCGGATCCACAGTGTCAATAACAAAAGTATAATTTCTTGTAATAGCAGTTGTGTTTACAGCTCCACTTGCATTTACTGCAAACGTGTAGGCTCCGTCAGCAAGGGCGGATACATTTACACTAGTATTCACATTTATTTTATCAGCAATACTCGCTTGACTGGTTACTGTTGTATATTCTGCAAATACATTTGTACTGTTTTGTATACGGCTACCTGTTTCGTTGACGAAATAATAATAGTTTTCAAAAGTAAAATTTTGATTTGTGTAGAGAGTATCTTCAACAAGACCTGAAGTAATATTGCTCAGTACTACGTGCTGAGGTTCACCAGTTGTTACAAAGAACGTTGTTTCTGCTGTTGCACTGTGAGCATAAGCGTCTACCGCTAGTACTGTGATTCTTGTTTCGCCTGAAAAGTTTCCAAGGTTGAGCACGAAACTATCATTAATAAGTGAGCCACTTGCAAGTGTAGTTCCTGTAGCAACTTGAGAAATAGTGTAGGTTGCAACATAACTTGAGATGTCTGTAATGTTTGTGACAACACTCAAATTCGTATTTGGAGAATACACAGTTCCTGCAGATGCTGGTGTTAGAAACTCAATAACAGGAGCTGAAAGTTCACGCGAGAATACAATATCAGTATTTTGTGTTACTGATTGTGCATTGTTTCCTGTGTCTGCACAACTTACTGAAGCACTATAGGTTCCTTCAACAAGGTTTGTGACATTACAATAATACGTTCCTGAAGATTCAGTGCACGCAGTTGCATAGCTTGCGCTTGGATTAGTATAAGGAATATCAAAATACGACCATACACAGTTTAAAGCAGATTCACCTTCCAGTTCAATAATTGTCCAATTTACGGTATCATCCACATCAAGCCATGGCGCTTGCGTGTCTGCTCCTACTTGTGTGACAGTAAGTGCTTGCGGTATACTCACGTCAAAATACAACATGCCAAGCGAGGTACTCACACTTCCTCCAAGGCCAAAGCTATTGTAAGGTCTGACACTAAAATAATAAATAGTTCCATCAGCAAGGCTGAGGTTTGTCAATGTTACCGTTGGTGATTGACTGCAGTTCAACCATCCACTGGTGTCAGTTGCGCCAGGACTTGTTCCTAGACCGCACAAATAATAACTTACCTGACTTTCATTTTCTTCAGCTACACTCCAAGTAAAACTAAGATTGTTTGTTGAAATAACTCCAGGCGTCGCGTCTATTGCAACTGCTCCTGGCGGAGTAATATCAACTGCAACTGCAGAAGCGGTTGGGCCATTCACAATAATTTGATTACCAGCAACATCATGAACACGTACACCAAATTGATAGCAATAACCTGAATCAAGATCACCGTAGGTGTATGCAGTTGGTGTGGAACTTAAACTAAGACTTGCATTCACAACTTGCCATCCACCATATCCTTGACAGACATCTCCACTTAGCGCAGCTCTTCGGTAACGTAATGCGGCAGTACTTACACCTGAGACTGCATCAGTTCCTGTACTATAAGAGAGGTCAATACTAGAAACAGTGTAGGAATCAGCAGCATAACTAATGCTTACTCCTGTTGGTGGAAGAGAATCTACTGTTACTGGTGAACTACTTACCCAAGGACTATACATCGCACTAAATGGATAATTGTTTTTAGCACGCACGGAAAGATAATAGTTTTCTCCTTGTTCAAGACTTAGACCCGTTTCCAACGCTTGCGTATTTGCAGTTTGCTGCGCAGTCAATACATCGTTCCAGCCAGTAAAGATAGAGACGTTTGTGGTTCCAATTGCATACTCATAGAAGTCGATGCCTGTTTCGTTGTCAATAAATGACCAGTTTAGTTGCAGGTTGGAGTTACTAGTTATCCAACCACCTACACCGGAGGTAATACTCACGTATTCAACCACTGGCACGGTTCCATCTTGCGTGTAAATAAGTTCGGTGCTTGTTGTCGCTCCTGCAAGACCTGATTCATCAATTGGGCGAATACTTACATAGTAAATTTGCCCGTATATAATAGCGTCATCTACAATAAGTGTTTGATTTTCTGATATACTCACATTAAACCAAGCAACGACATCTTCCTGACCAGGTGCGGATCCTACTGCGACTTGATAATAGGCAAGGAAAGGATCAGGTGACGCGTTCCAAGAAACATTGAACTGTGCATTAATTGTCGTAACTCCATCGACATGCACAATGGAAGGAACCGGAGCAACTGTTGAACGTACCGTTATATTCGTTAGGGTGATTGACGATGTAGAACCAAGATAGTCAGTGGCAAATAGTGTAAGGTTGTATACTCCATCCGTAAGGTTCACATTCCAGGTACAAGTTGCGTCCGTAAGATTGGAAGCAATACATGTTGCATTTGGCGGAGTAACATTCCAAAGACTCACGTTGTAGAGTGAATTATCAGTTACAATACTAAAATTATGTGTTCCGTTTGTTGCATTAATGACAAGACTGGTTAAACTCACATTATAGTTATCAGTAATATTAATAGTAATTGAATCATTCAATGAAGTTACGTTTCCAAGCGTCGTGCTTATGCTTGGGCCAAGAGAATCAACGAAGACAGATGTAGAGAGTTCATCACCAAACACGCCATCTCGCTGTCCAATAATAGAGACTGCGTTATTTCCATCGAAAAGATCTACACTTACAGAAAACCAGCCTGTCGGATAAGGTTTGTCATACACATAGAATCGTTCTCCTACATTTATTATTTCTTCAAAAGGAGGAGTTACTTGTATAGTTGCGTACGTTGGGAAGGTTGTCACAGAAACAATGTCATAATAGCTGAAGTTTGTTCTGTTGTGATTTGCAAAGGCAAGATAATTACTTGTTGTTAAATTTCCTGATGTGGCAAAAGCAGTATCCGCTGTATTAAACGTCGTGTTTCCTGAGGGGAAAACAAAGGAAATAGTTGCACTTCCAAGACTTTGCGTTTCATTAGGAAATTCAAAAGTAGTTGTTGTGTTTTGATAGAAGGAACCATTCTGATCGTTTTGTGCAGTGATAGTAATACTTGCAAATTTGTCAAGTAGGCCAACAACATCAAGCCATAAGGAACTTAACACTGAAGGTAAGGTCCACAGTACAGGAGCATTTGGACCTACATCAATTGTGGTCACTCGAGTAGCACTTGACTGACTGTTACCGAAAGGATCGTAACAGGTTACTTGCCAATCAAAGTCACCATTCTCAGTATAGGTGTTTGAAAGATTTGCCGTACCACCACTGGCAATAATTTGACTACTCGCATAGGTATCATCAACGTACAAGGAGCAATTCAAACCAGTTGGACTGTACTCATCAGTAACACTCACATTGTAATAAACAGTTGCGTTAAAGGATTCAACATAACCATCACTCGGAGCGTCACTCAAATCAATAGTCATGGTGTCCGTGTCATAAATATAATCGAGTGCCGTACTGTTTCCCACATTTCCATAATCATCAAGACAGCTGACATACCAACTAATGGTTCCTTGACTTGGAGCCGTTGCAGTAATTTCTCCAAGTGTTCCGTTAAAGACCGTTGTTGTACCAGCAAGAACTCCATCAAGATAGAGGCCACAGCCAAAACTTCCACCATCATAGTTATCTACAGGAGTAAAATTAAAAGTTCGCGTTGCATTCTCAAAGACCATGTCTGCTGTGTCTGTTGTCGTGACAAGCGGTCCTTGTGTATCAAAAATAATAGTTCTATTTGCAGCGTAGGTAGCGTTCGTACAAGTTCCTGTGCTATTATCTGCACAGAAGACATTCCAGTAGTAGACTCCTGAGAGAGGATTTATTGCAGGAGGATTCACAAGTGAGAGATCCGTGATTTCATTATAAGGAGTTAAGACTTGTTGCGGGGAAGCAGGATAGGTTTGTGAAGGAGTGGTAGCGTCCCAGAGTTGTACATAACAGTTGCTTGCATTGCCTGGAAAGTTTTCTTGGTAAAAACTAAAGTCTACCGTTGTATGTACATCTCCAGTAACATAGTTGTCCGCAGGGCCAGTAAGAACGATATCTGAGATTGCAGGACAGGAGTTTGCACTGACACTGATACTCAAGATAACTGCACAGAGGAAGGCTAAAACAAAAAATCGTAATGGTTGCATCTTCATTTTTTGTCCACCATCAATGCAGTTCCTATTTTTCGAACCACAATATCTTCTCCGTAGGTCTTGACAAGATCACGTACCGTTCCCATTTCAATATCAAAGTGCTTAGAAAGTGCAGTATATGTTTGGTGAGGATTGACTAGCAAAAAGTCAAGAAATTGTTTTTTTGATGGGATTATTGTCTTCTACCTCACACGCACAGAGGAAATAGAGAATGTATCCTTTAAAAAGATTTCTCTTCTTTAGTTTATATGTATATATACATCTTTATAATCATCATAACTTATAATAAAATAAATATAATCTATTATAAACTAATATGATTAATATCAATCATATATATTCTTCTTAACACAAAATAAAGCATAAATAAGCTTTTATAATGTAATAAAGTTCAAAAAAAGATTTTAAAACAAGAAGAAGTATTTAAATAGAACCGTCAATTTGTTGAGATGTATGAAAATTCTTGCATTTGGAGACCCTCACGGCGATACGCTCAGCTTGCAGACCGCGAAGCAAAAAGCCCACGAGGCAGATCTTGTTATTTGTCTTGGAGATATCACTTGGTTCGGTGAAGAACTTGATGCAGTGCTTGCCTATATTAACGAGTTCCCTAAAAAAGTCTTAATGATTCATGGCAACCATGAACAGGAAGAATTAATGGAAGAAGCTTGCAAAGCCTATGATAATATCATCTACTTGCATGGTCAAAAAATTGAAGAAAAAGAATTTACTTTTTTGGCATACGGAGGAGATGGATTTAGTCGAAGAGATCCACTATTTGAAAATATTATGGAAGAGCTTGCAAAAGACACTAAAGATATGCACCGTACCGTTCTCTTATTACACGGACCTCCTATTAATACAAAAATCGATCAACCTTTCGAGGACTTTCACAGCGGAAGTGAAAGTTACCGAGAGTTTATTGAAAAGCACCAACCCTTACTGGTTCTCGCAGGACACATACACGAAGGAGAAAAATTACTTGATATGATAGAAGATGCAACAGTCTTTAATCCCGGTCCTGACGGAGAGATTCTTGATTTAGAAGTCCTGCATACGCAAAGAAAGAAAAGTAAATTATTCTGAAGCTTTCAAGTCCATAACTGATTGCGCTGTTTCTTTTACCACCGTTGCAGTTAAAGGATCAATTAAAAAATTTAACATCTTAAATGATTGCGTCACGACAGTAACATTATATCTTGGTTGAGCATCAATAGTTTGTAAGATAAATAAATAGGTAAAGGGAAGTTCTTGAGGATGAGCGTTTTTCAGTTGTTCACGGACAACAGCAAAGACTTCTTCTGTCGTCTTAAAAGATTCCATCCATTGCAAAGGAGCAATAGTTCCACCGTCTTTGAAAGCCTTGTCAAAGGAAAGGCCAAAATCCGGACTCGTAAATATCGCAAGATCATCTTGCTTGGGAGAATAAAACCCTACATGCCAAGGTTTGCTTACCTTTGCGTTTGCATCAAGTTGTAAAAATCCATGAGCAAGCACGTATTCAGGTTTTTCCTTTTTGAATGTCGTATATGCTACTGTGTCTTGTAATCTCGCATACACATCTCTGAAATTATCTACCATAACTGTCAAGGTATTATCTTATATTTAAAACATTTACTATGCACACAGACGCAAATGAATCAATACAAAGAACAGTTTTATAAATCAAGACGCGTTTATTATCCCTATGTCAGACAAGCCTGATAAAATGCAACGCATCAGTGCTGTGGACAAGCTACATATTAAACATTTCTTGAAAGAAGTTAAAGCTGTTCGTGGCCGTCACACTGAATTAATCAGTATTTACGTCCCTGCAGGCTATGAATTAACAGGTAAAATTTCTCAACTGCAACAAGAACAAGGTACAGCTACCAATATCAAAAGTAAACAAACAAGGGATGCTGTAATCAACAGCCTTGAAAAAATGATTCAACATCTAAAAACCTTTGCAAATACTCCTCCAAATGGACTTATCTGTTTTGCAGGAAATGCTAGTGAAAAAGATGGTCAACAAAATTACAAAGTATGGAGTATGGAACCTCCAATCCCTAGCAATCAAAATTTATATCGTTGCGATAAACAATTTGTTACTGAACCTTTAGAGGAACTTGTTGATGATAAACAAATTTTTGGTCTTGTAGCAATGGATAAACGAGAAGGCAATATTGCCTTATTGAAAGGAAAAGTCATTATCCCGCTCAAGTCTTTGCATTCTGCAGTTCCTGGAAAACACAAAACAGGAGGACAATCTGCGCAGCGTTTTGAACGTCTGCGAGAAGGTGCAGCTATTGAGTTCTATAAACGAATCGCGCAGTACATGCTTGAGGAATTTTTGGAAAACCAAACGTCCTTGCAAGGAATTATTATTGGAGGACCAGGACATACAAAATACGATTTTGCTGAAGGAAATTATATTACTGATCAGCTTAAACGAAAAATTATTGGTATCAAAGATCTTTCCTATACAGGAGATTTTGGTCTGCAGGAACTTCTTGAAAAATCAGAAGACTTGCTAGCTGAAGAAGAAGTTATTAAAGAAAAAATTATTATGCGCCAGTTCTTTGAAGGCCTTGCAAAAAACGCCGATAAAATTTCCTACGGCTTTGATGATGTGCTCAAAGCTATCAAGCTTGGAGCTGCTGACATTGTTCTTGTTTCAGAAACCATCTCAGATAAAAATTTAGAAATCATTGAAGAGCATGCCCAGCAAATGGGAACTACTGTTGAAGTTATTAGCACAGAAACTCGTGAAGGAGCACAACTTGTAGACATGGGTGGCGTTGGCGCAATTCTTCGTTATGCTCTTGATATTTAGAACCAACTAAAAGCTTTTTTTAGTTTTTTCTTACGAACAAAGCGTTCAAGTTCTTTTTCACTATTTGGTATGTGGAAAAGTTTTTCATCACGCCTGAAAGCAGGCGTATGATATTGACTTCGTCCGCTTGCACTTGTTTTTGCACCGTGTTTTTTATGCAATAGTTCATGATACAGAACAAATAATAACAAATCCTCTCGTTCTTTAAGCACAGGACTAATTGTTACCGTATCGCTCGTATAATTGTAATGACCAAGTACTGTAGTAGCATCTTTTTTTCCAAAGACTAAGTTCGGTTGTTCCATAAGACCAGAAAAATATCGGTCATTAAGTACTGCAAATTTTTCTTGTAAATACAAATCACTTTCCACACGAGGAGCGTAACGCGTAATATTTTCAAGAAATCCTTTGTAGAGATCTTGCTCCAAAGTTTTTTTTGTGGTCTTGTATACACGATTTAAAAGGTGTTGTATGACACCAATACGAATACTCTCATCACACTCAATAAATTTTTTGGAGAGACGGAACTCAAGCGAAAGAAAAATTCCTGCTCGTTTCGTCATATGAACGGTTGCATTATAATCTTTAAACTTCCCAGAATACTTCAAACTCAGCGAAGGCATCTGCCTTGAAGGAAAGAGTTCACGAAATGCAGTTGTCAGTAAAGAATCCATAGGACGAGAGTAAACAACTGAGGCTTTTTATAGCTAGCGATACTAGAACAAACTTTGTAGAATCGGACCAAAGACCAAGATAAGTATGATAACTAATAATGCTACTGCAAGTCGTCCCCAAATAAGTACTCCTTTTTTCTCGCCAAACATACGTACCAAAGCGAGTCGAATCATTTGACCACCATCTACCGGACCTAAAGGCAAGAGATTGAACGCACCAAGACCTACGCTAAGTGTGAATACCCAGAATAAGAATTGAAATATTCCTTGCAGGACATTATACAAAAATAAGGATGACGTTTCTTTTACTTCAAAATCTGTTGCAATTCCTTGTACTCCTAAATAGCCTTGGTCTACATTAGCAGGATTGTTCGTTGCAACAAGCGTATAACTTACTTCATCATTGGACAGCGTGACCTCTTCACCGGGATCAACACCACTAAGCGCTGCAGTAAGATCTTCAACAGTGAGTACTTCTACACCGTTAATTTGTGTATAAGTAATGCCTGGTTCTGCTCCTGCGATTGCTGCAGGAAAATCTTCTTGCACTGCTGCAAAAGAAAATCCTGTCGGTTCAACCATTGAAGCAGTCAAAGGATTAATAACTAAAAGTAAGAGAAGCAACACCACTCCACCCGTAAGTGCATTGGCAAAAGGTCCTGCTGCAAAGACTGAGAATCGAACAACATCATCTGCTTTTTTGAGTTTTTTCTCATCAGGTTCAACGAATGCTCCTGCTAGAGGTCCAAAAAATACAATTCCAGTATTTTTTATCGGTACACCAAATGCTTTAGCTACAACACCATGTCCTGCTTCGTGAATAAGTACTACAATAAATAAAGGAATAAGTACCCATAAAGGAATAAAAATTGCTGCTCCAGGAACATTCACACCTGGTAAAACTAAGGAGAATGCTGCAGGTGCTGCAGGTGCAAAGAAGAAATCCCAGAGTGCTTTGATAACATATCCAAAGATAAATATCATTCCAAGAAAACCTACACCTATACCGCAGTATCCTAAAATCTTGAGTGTTTCTTTGTGTTTCTTGGAGAACTTTTGCATCCACGCAATTCCAAACTTTGTTCGTTTGAGTGCGGCTATTCCTTGAAATTCGAATTTTTTTCTATTAATAATAAGAAGAAGGATGACCACAACATAAAATGCAAGAACAATGCCGTTTCTTGCCCACCAGGAAGCTTCCATATGCATGTTTTACAAATTACGTGTTTATATACCTTGTGATTGAAACCGCTACAATCAGAGGAGTTTTCCTACGTAAGGACCTTCGGTTTCATAGCCGAACTTTCGATAATATTCTCGTACACCAATTCCTGAAATAACTAACATATGAGTGTAACCTGCCCTTGTTGCTACACGTTCTGCCTCTTGAAGAAGTTGCGTACCATACCCTTTGTGCTGTCGACTTCCTGTATCGTCTTTACCGATTGCTACTGCACTCCCATACACATGGAGTTCTCGAATAATTGCTGTAGTCTTTGTGATTTCTTCTCGTAGTTGCTGTCCCGGGAAACGAAGACGAATAAAACCATATAACACATCATTTGCAGTGTCTTCCATAGAAATAAAATATTCTTTTCCACCACTCGCCTCGTATTCTTGTGTAATCATTTCAATCACAGGATCATGTGTAGATTTCTTGCGTCCCACTTCTCGTGCTCGAATATCTTTACTTACAATTCCTCGTTCTTCCATAACTACATCGACGTACTGGCGAAGATTAGTTTTGTCAACCCCTCCCTCAATTTGATACGTTGGAATATCTCTTTGTACACGCATAACACGGCAATAAGGTTGAACGTAACGCATTGCTTCTGCGATAACATCCGCAGCCTCTGCAGTACTAATAGGTGTGAACCTGCCTGCTTTGAAATCTTCAAGCAGTTCCGTTCCAGGCATGACCATGCAGGGATAAATTTTGATCATATCAGGCGCCCATGCGGGTTCTGTAAATAAAGTTTTTAGACCTTCAATATCTTGTTCTCTACTAATTTTCGGTCCTGGAATTAAGCGTCGACTCTTTTGCACGCGAAAGGTGTGCGGTGCATCTGGAGCGTCCAGTTCTTGTTCGCCTGCAATGGTAGGAAGACCGATCATCATATGAAAATTTAATTTAAATCCAAGATCTTTAAGAATTTGAATACTTTTCGTGTTGTCAGCTACCGTGTGTCCCCGGTAAATAACTTCAAGTTGCGGGTCGTACACACTTTGAATACCAAGTTCCACTCGCGTGCAACCTTGCTCAAGCATTGTGTTAGCATGGTCAAGAAATGCCCAGTCAGGTTTAGTTTCTATGGTCATACCAATGCAGCGAATATGCGCTTTTTCGTTTCTGAGTTGTTCAGTAACAAGGTCGGCAACTCCTTTGCGTTCAAGTAACTTCTTGTGTAATCGTTCTTTTCTACCTTCTTCATGAATATCTCCTGGCAGCTCAAAAAATTCTTTGAAAGTTGGCAAATCTAGTTCTCCGTCTTTAAAGAAATGCTGTGAGAAATCATTCATTGCTTTGAATGCGTAGGCAACAAACTCTGTCTGATAACGTTTCGGTCGAGCAGTAAATGTTCCACCCATAATAATAAGATCAACTTTATCGGCAATGTGACCTGTAACAACATATTGTTCCAAACGATTATATACCATTAAATAAGGATCATAACCTGCTCTAATACCTCGCATAGTCGAGGGCTCTTTACCTGTATAACTCTGAGGTACATCACCGTAAGGACTTTTAATTCCTCCTGGACACATCGTGCAACGTCCATGCGGACAGTTCCAAGGACTCGTCATAATAGCTACAGGAGCTACTCCAGAAAGACTTCGATTAGGTTTGGTCTGTAGTCGTTTACGATATTTTTTCACTTGCTCTTCTGAGGAGGAGAGTAATATCTCTATATCACTAGGTATTTTTTTGACACTATGCGCCTTGCACAAATTAATTTTGAGCTTGGCAATACCTTCCTTTTTCAGTTCTAATTGATCATCAAGAGCTAGATAAAAATCCTTGAGATACGCGTCAGAGACCATACCTAAACTGGAAAAAACACAACTTTATAAATTATCTGCACAAAGAAATTCATATGGATGTACTCAAAGGAATTCAAGAAATTGATGAGGCTTTGGTGCACCATAGTGTCGTTCGATTCAATTACACTATTCTTAATCCAATAAATCGTGAAGAAGAGTTTGAAAAATTTGTGCAAGACACGTCATATAATCCTCAGTTTCGTTACAATTCTTTTGATGTGCAGTATCATATTGATGGTTTAGAACAACTGAAAATTCCTAACGATCATCCGCTTTCTGAATTATTTGAAGAAATCCGAGAAGACTTACTCATAGAGGCTTTTGCGCTTAAAAATATTGGAACTTCGCGTTTCAGTATTGAAGGCATATTTCCACGCATTACAAGAAACGTCATTGATGAAGCTAAAAAAATTCTAAGAGAACCACGCCAACCATTACCCAAAAAAAACAAAGTGCTCAGTGCCAGCGACCTTGCAAAACAATTACAGGCGACACTTGATCAGTATGATTGTCGAGGTTGGAGTATTATCTTTGACCGCCACGCAAATAGTCGTGTGTCTGTAAGCGCAGGAAAAAAACAAATTACTATTCGTGAACAAGAAATGTTTGCACAAATTGATGCTGACAAACTTATCAAACACGAAATTGAAACACATGTACTTCGTTCAGTAAACGGTGCCAAACAACGTTTGAAAGTATGCGCTATAGGCCTTCCTCGTTACCTTGCAACAGAGGAAGGTTTGGCAATGTATAATGAAGGTATCGTACAACCTATTCCGCAGGAGAAATTTCTTCGGGTTGCTAGACAAGTACTTATTTCCTATTATGCAAGTAAACTCAGTTTTTCTCAAACCTTCAAACTTGTCAGAGAATATTATCGTAATGATAGAACTTGCTTTGCAGCAGTACTCCGTGCAAAAAGAGGTTTGGCTGACACATCACGTCCGGGTGGTTATAGTAAAGACCATTGTTATTTGCAAGGGTATTTGGAAATTAAGGAATATGTTGCTCATGGCGGTGACTTAAAATCCCTTTATGCTGGAAAAATAGCTCTCCAGCACAGCTACCTTGTACAAACCGGTCTTTTGGAAGCTCCAAAAGTTCTCCCTGATTTTCTGCAAGACATTTAAAGCTCAATTACTTTCTCTTCGTCATGCAAGAACACTATGAAGGAAAAGCAAAACTTATCGTCCCTGTCCAAAAAGTTGTTTCTAAGGACTTGGCAGTCTTTTTCAATCAAGAAATGGAACGTAACCGAAGCTTAAGTGTTGCCGTACTAACAGTGCTTGCAAAAAAACAAATACAAATATGTCTTCCTTTGGCAGGCAGTGGTGTCCGTGCTGTTCGTTTTCTTAAAGAGCTTCCTGTTGATTGTATAAAGCAGTTAGTCATTAACGATATGAGCTCAGATGCTATTGAGATGATTCACAAACAACTGCAAATAAATGATGTGCAAGATGACCGTGTAGAAGTTACGCAACAAGATGCAAGTACTTGTCTTGAACTTTCTTCAGGTTTTGATTATATCGATATCGATCCTTTCGGTTCTCCTAATTTTTTACTTGATGTTGCTTGCAAAAAGATTTCTCGTCAAGGTATTTTAGCAGTGACTGCTACAGATACAGGTGCACTTGCAGGTTCATTTGTTGATGCAGGACATATGAAATACTGGGCAACAAATACAAATAACTCGCAAAAACATGAGATTGGTCTGCGCATTCTTGCTAGAAAAGTTATGCTTATTGCAATGCAACATGATAAAGCACTCACGCCCATTCTCAGCTATCATGAAAAACATTATTACCGCATATTTTTTCGTGTAGAAAAAGGGAAGAAAAAAGCTGCAGCAACATATCCTCGCACAACATACATGGCAGTGCATTGCCCTGCTTGCGGATATATTGGTGAGTATGAAAGACAATGCCCGCATTGCTCAGGAAAAACTGAAGTTACCGGCCCGTGCTATAGCGGTCAACTTCAAGACAGAACTCTCCTTGAAGAAATAATGCGCAGATTTCCGCAGCAGGAGAAATTTCTCAGAGCAAGACTTGAGGATGATCTTATCAATCAAGTAAGTTTTTATGACACGCATGAACTTGCAAAACTTCACGGAAAACAACCAATAAAAATTGCAACGCTCGTAGCGCGACTTGAAAAGCAAGGAATTCCTGCTGTGCAATCTTGTTTTGAAAAAACAGGCATCAAAACAACCGCCTCATTGCAGCAAGTTCTTGAAGTATTTACTGAAGAATAAGATATTCTCCTTGTTCTACAATCATCCGTTGCAGGACAAGTTCTTTAATAAGAGTCAATATTTCTTGCTCCGACATACCAGCATGCATCCCTTCCACAATAACAAGTTCTTTTTGTACCCGACCAAGTTTGTCAGTAACAAGTTGTTGCATGAGTGAAAGAAGCTCTACTGTTTGATTCATATGCATCTCAGCAGACAGCCGTGAAGCCATATTTCTTTGTATGTCAAGTAATTGATTAAATTCAGCCATAAGTTCCCCTTAAACTACTTAAAATGACAACTGCTTTTATAATTTACGCAAGTAGTGTGGGAAAATGTATACTACAGAACAATTGAATCTTTTAAACGCAAAGTTTCCTGTCCATACATTCGCAAAGCAGTTCTATCAGAGACATACGATTCTAATTGTTCAAATAGCTGGTAATTCTGATTCAACTGCGTGACACGTGCAGAGTGTTGCGTATGTGCTGGAGAGGACCATGCTTGCATGAAGGCATCTTGGCGAAGAAATGCTGCTGCAGCATAATCATCATACAAAGCTTCTGAAGCATATTGCGTTTCCTTAAGGTATGCATGAATAAGCTGTTGTCGCTGTTGCATGCCTTCCCACTCTACCGGAAGCTCAACATGTTCTAAAAGATTTACAAGATCAAAGAGTGGATGACCTTTTCCTTTGTTTTCATGATCTAAAGTGATGAATGCATCTGAGTGCGTATTATATAATCTGTTTTCTGCATGGTAATCAAGCAATATTCGTTGCTGAGTATCGTGCGTGGGCAATGCTTGCTTTAGTGCCTGTTCTTTGGCTGCAAGGTACTCTCTGGAATCCTTTTTTTGCAAATGCTTTGCTTCTAAATCAAGAAGTTCACGCTTTGAAAATTCTGGAGAAGACATCACGTCGTGAATGAAAGCATAATTTTTGATATCTTGTAAAAGAAGCTTTTCTTGTTGCATGAAAGAAAGACCATCAAGTGCCCGTGCAAATGTTGGAGTGTCATAGTAAAGTTGCAGAACTGCATCCGGGTTTACGAAATAAGGCAAAGTTAACGGTGCATACAAATTTTTAGAATCAAGATGTTTTTCAAGTAATTGTTCATCCGAGTGCAGTTCTTTACTCCGCTGAACTTTTTTTTCTACAAGCACTACTGACTCTTCTTTCGCATACATTATTTTTTTCATAGAGAGGTGATTGTCAACACGCACCTCCTTTGTTACACTGTCTCTGGCAGAAGAGGTCAAAAAGTCATTCCAACGTTCAATTTCATCATCTTGGTTGTGACGATGTGCGAAGAGCGCGGCAAATAATTTGTCTTCTAATGATGTTGATTGGTGAACAAAATCTCCATAATGTTTCTTTACAAGAGTTTCCTTCTCCGGCATTCCAGAATAAGCTGACGAAATAAACAAAAAATTTTCAGGTGCATTCGCATAAAAGAGTGCAGTTTTTTTAGCGAGTGAGGCTGAAAGAGTCTCAGGAGTGGCTACAGGAACACTTAGATGTCTAATCATTGATGTGAGCCGTTCTTGCGCAGGAATTCCAAGAAGTAGTGCAGGTATTTGTTCAGGGCGTTTCTGCATTCTTTTTCGTACTAAAGAAGGGGAAATTAGAGCAGAGTAATTAGTAAAAAACGATGTAGAGAATGCTGATTTTGCAAATTCTTTCACATAAAAATGAGATTGATAATAGAAATGCGCCACTACACCCGTACGTAAAGCTATATTCGCTAGTGTTTCTTCAGGCGTATCAAATACCTCAAATTTAGCAAGAGGAGCTGTAAAAAGAGAGGCGACAATGCTTCCCCCTAAGGGAAGATAACGAACTGAACCAGTAGTAAGGTTGCCCTCATGACCTAATTTTTGCATATACACACTCCATTGTTTATTCGTAGGCGGAGCAATAACACTAGCCAAAGAAGTAAAGAAAAAATTTAGACCGGTAGAAAAAAAGCTTTGCGTGCAAGCATAGGTTGTTAATCCCACAAGCGTAGCATCACGTAAAGAACGTATCAGGGAAGAAGAAACTATGTTACGTACTTCTGAACCAACAGAAAAACTTTTTTTCATCAAATGATGAAAAGTGAGAACTACATATAAAGTATTCTAAGAAAAAAATAAAAAAAAGTCCTAAAATGCCAGACCATTAATTGCAACTACAGTTATCGCCGCATCCGCCTTTACCGCAGTTTCCACCGCAGCATCCGCCTGCTTCTTTTTTAGGTGCAAATTTTTCCATATCTGCATCGGTTGGTTCACGTGTTGCTTCAATTGCGATTTTGAAGTGCAAATCTTTTCCAGCGAGAGGATGGTTTGCATCTAGTTTGATGGTTTCTTCATGTACTTCAGTGATAGTTGCAGGAAATACTTGTCCAGTTGGAGCTCGAATACCAAGCATCATACCTACTTCCGGCTTCATGTCGTCGCCAAGTTCTTCTTTGTTAATTTCTCGAATTAATTCTTCTCGGTGTTCGCCGTAAGCATCTTCTGCTTTGATGTCGATTTCCTTTTCTTCACCTGGCTTCATACCAATAAGTGCGTTATCAAATCCTTTGATAAGCATGCCTTTGCCTGCAATTACTTCAAGAGGATCTTTTCCTTCACTGCTATCAAACACTTCGCCGTCAGGGAAGGTGCCTGTATAATGTAATTGTACAAAATTTCCAGATATTACTTCTTCATTACTCATAAATATCGACCTCGATAGAAAAACAACTAATCACACATCATTTAAAAGCCTTACCCAGGAGAAAACAAAAAGAAAAAACTTCGCTGTTAAGCGGACTCTTCTGAGTCTATTTCAAAAAAAGCAGTTAATTGTTTACTAGATCGTTTTGCTTCATAACTAATCATTTTTTTACACCACACACGCTCTAATGAGCTTATAGTTATTTCTGGAAACGAGCTATATAAACATAGTTGCCTTCCAAACCATAGTCAGGGACGTATAGTCCAGACACTATATCTAGTGTGAAAAATAGTAAAAAATACGTAAAAAACACTAGTGACGGATAAATAGTTTAAGCAAAACGCTGTCACTCTTAGGCATAATTAAAAAAGCAAGTCAGCATTAGCAAGAATAGAATCAAGACGTTTTTGGTCTTGAATAGGTTCTTTAAGGGCAGCATACGTCCAAGCTGCACCGTTAATATAGAAAGGACGACCAGCGGATTCTATTCGAAGGATTGCTTCCCTCCTGCCTGCATAAGCTTCAGCAAGATGAGTATCATACCACACATGGCCCGATGTTAGCTTAGAAATGTTTCTTTTTTTCATTTCAGGCTCTTTTTTCCCGAGTTTAACATAATAGACATTTGCTTCCATCACATAACCAGGGCGAATACGTTGATTAAAACGTGCTATATCATCTTCTGAAAGTGCCATAAAGAAAAAAAATGCATTCTTTCTTATAAAATTAGCGTAATCGAATACTATCCAGATTTCGTGGAACCAAAGTTTCTACTCGGCAAGATTTGTGAATACTGCTTGCTAAGTCAAGAAGTCTTGAAGGTTCTCCGTGATTGATAAGTACACGTTTCGGTCTTGGTGAACAGTGCGATATAAAGTTCACAAGTTCACGGCGATCCGCATGTGCAGAAATCTCAATTTTGGAAACTTCCATACGTAGCGTATACATATCTTGTTTATTTGAGTGTTTGTCAGAAAAGTCTAAATCCTTATGTCCTGCCATGATGCGACGACCAAGACCTCCTTCTGGTTGGTAACAGGAGAAAATAAGGGTGTTTCGTTCATCTTCGCAGAGTTGTTTCAAGTAATCCATACTTGGACCACCCACAAGCATTCCACTGGTTGCCATAATAATACAAGGTTGGTCACTGTCAATGATTTCTTGTTTCTCTTTATTGCTCCCAACTTGCTTTATATTGTCTCTAAGGAAAGGATTATCTTCTTTGTTTACTATTTTGGAGCGAATGCTTGGCATCAAATATTCAGGATACGCTGTGTAAATTGCATTAATATCCCAAACCATTCCGTGAATATAAACTGGTAAGTCTGCAGGCAATAGTCCTTTTTGAATCATACGATCTACAATCACAACTATCTCTTGTCCCCGTCCTGTACCTAAAGTAGGAATAAGAATTTTACCACCACGCTTCACGGTGTTCATGATAAGTTCACTTACGCTTTTATCTTGTTCTTTAACTGTCGGCATAATATTGTCTTTTGCACCGTAGGTTCCTTCAACCATGAGTGTTTCAAGTCGAGGAAACTTTGTGTGCGCAGGAGCAAGTAATGCAGTTCGTGTATATTTGATATCTCCCGTGTACAACATATTGTGCAGTCCATTCCCAATATGTAAGTGCACCATAGCACCACCTAGAATATGTCCTGAATTGTAGAATGTGACTCGCACGTCAGGAGTAATATCAGTGACTTCTTCATAGCCAATACAAATAGTGTGCTTCACGACTTCACGTACTTCATCACTACCATAAATAGGATTCTTTCCTTCTCCCATCATAATCTTAACCGTGTCAAGCTGGAGAAGACTCATAATATCTCGAGTTGGTTCTGTACAGTAGACAGGTCCAGTGTAGCCATATTTGAATAAGTAGGGCAAGAAACCCACATGATCCATGTGAGCGTGAGTAATAATAACTGCATCAAGTTCTTCAATACGAAATTCAGGCGCTTCAAGGTGAGGATATGCTGATGCACTTGTACCACCACTTGGATCAATACCGCAGTCAAGCAAGACTCGACTTTCAGGAGTTTGTAAAAGAATTGCACTTCTTCCAATTTGGCGTGCTGCACCAAGATACGTTACACGCACCCAGCTTTCTTTTTTGCCACGAAGCCAACCATTGTAGACTCGCTCACCAACACGGTTGAGAAATTTTCTCCGGTAATCATTGTTTTCATAGAGAACTCCTCTAATATCTTCTATAATTTTTGAACGAATTGGAGGTACGCGTCGAACTTGTGGCGACCAAAATGTTTTATGTTTGATAGCGTTTAATGTTTCTGCGCTTTTCCCAATCACAAGTCCTGGTTTTTCTGCTTCAATAACAACAATGCTTCGCTGAGGTTCGAAAATAATAGTTCCTAATCCTGCTTCTTCAGGAATAATTTTTTTGAATTCTTTTTTCGCCTTTTCCATATCCATGCAAAGACTAGGATCTGCACGTAACTCGATTCGTTTCTTTACTTTGCTTACACCAGCTCGAATCTTGCCTCCATCGTTTTTGAGAAAGACTTTGTCTTTTGAATAGAGAACAATGTTTGCAGCCTCAAAAACCGCATCAGTTATTTTCTCTTTAGGAACTACTTTAAAGATTTCTTTTATTATTTCAGCTACCATTTTATTTGCTTGAAGCTAAGCTTCTTTGATTTTTCAATTCTTGTCAATAAGAAATGTTAAAAAAATAAAAAAATTTATTTGAAGGTACTATCTACAACTTTACTGTATTCTTTGCGAACTCCTTCTTTATCAATAACGTAAACATTTAGACCATTTCCACTTGCTGAATCTCGTTTGATTGCAGTTTGGATTGCTTTTTCAGCTAAAGCAACACCTTCAGCTTGCGTCATATCTGATTTGTATTCACTATCAAGAACACCTAAGGCAAAGATACTACCTGATCCGCTTGAGAAATATTCTCTTTTCTCAATAACAGAGCCGTCGGGAAATACATCGTACAAACGAGGACCAGTTTTTTCATGATACCCGCCCATCAAAAAGTGAACAATACCGCCGGAACGTACAAGACCATTAAGCCAGCCAGCAACCATATTTGCTACTTCTTTAACGTTGAGTGTTCGTTGTACTCTAAGTTCATGTAATTTAATTTGAGATTTAATATGTTTGATAACGAGTTGAGCTGCTGCTACACCACCACTAATAGTAAGTGCGATATGACTTGCGACTTTGTTGACTTTCTCAACATCAGTATCCATAATCATATGACCAACAGTTGCTCGCATGTCTGCAGCGAGAACAACACAATCTTTACAGACTATCCCTACGGTAGTCGTTCCAGTTTTTATTTGATTTTCCAAAGTAATTTCACCTAAGTGTAAGAATGAATAACAGAGATAGATGCACGGTTATTTAAAAAGATTATGGTAAGAAAGACTATACAAACATAAAAAAGTATCTTTTTAAGCTCAGAAGCATTTCTCTGCCTTCATGACATCTAACCCATTCGCAATCAAACAAATTCCAACAGACCAGTACAACGCTCTTTCTTATGCTTTTCTTCAAGATATTGAATATACTTTAAACCAGATAGAGTCAGAAACCTCACGAAACGCAAACAAACTACTTCGACAAGGAATTCTCTGGGGTAAAGTATGGGATGTGCAAGCAGGAATACAGCAAAGCCCTGCTCTCGTGCAACATTTCAAACAGCAACCACAGCATAAAGAAACCTTAACTAACATTCTGTGCGCGGCCGCATACCGAAATCACAACCAAGGGCCGTTTCCAGGATACGATACAGGAAGTATTCAGTTGTATAACGCCTTTCTTGGCGAAAATAAACTGTATGACGCGCAGCTCAATCAAGAGGAAGAGCACACCATCACTCAAGGAGCATTCTGGGAGTCCCTTATTACAAGAGATAATTACCTCTTCAATTCCTTGCTTGCTTCAGATGCATTTCATCCTGATACAAAGTATTTCAAGAAAGGCGAGAAACTCTTACAGCAACAAGTGGTTCCTGAACTCAACTTTCGCATGAACAACGAACTCAATTGGATAAGTTATGGAAATTTTCTTCGACAAGTTGAAAGAAGTGATCTAGAAACGCCAACAAAGCACGCACTTGCACAACCTTTCGTAGAACGTGCAGAAGTATTCAACAGAGAATGGACGGAAGAAGAAGACGAACCATGCTACAATGAAGTAACACGTTTAATCCATCCTCAGGCGCAGAAATATAATCACAGAAATACAATCACCTTGTAAACCAATAGCTTTAAAAATTACTCCAGACTCATTCCCCCTACGCAAAGCCAGCATTTTTTTAATGCCGCGGTCGCATAGCCTGGTATTGCGCTAGATTGCTAATCTAGTCCCTTTGGGATCGTGGGTTCAAATCCCACCCGCGGCGTTTTCTCCAAAAACTCCAAAGTGGATTTGAACTGGGTTCCCTTGAAAATAAGATTATTTTCAGGGCACAAAAAACTCTGTTTTTTAGTGCATAGTGGAAATCTTAGATTTCCGGATGTGCCAAAAATTATCCATAATTTTTTAGCACAAATCCCACCCGCGGCGTTTTTTATTAATTCGTAGTAAAAACATTTATATTCCAATCATGCTTCTTATTACTATGAGTTTAGACGATTTACTCCTTGCATTTAATAATCAAAAACGGTCGTTTGTAACTGCACAAAAAGTGGCAGAAAGAGAACAAACGCAACTTCGACTTCTTGCCGATATCATCGTAAAAGACTATATGCCTGAAGGCATGGAACAAATAGAATCAAAATGGTTAAAAAAAAATTTACCTGCTAATGTAAAAAAAATCATTACTACCTCCTATAAAACACTGAACAATTTCTTTGAAGAATCATCTTTACCCATCAAAAAGCCTGCAAACCATCAAACAACTTATACGCCTAAAACTCCTGCAGAACCTGATTTTTCAGATCCTCTGAATCCTGTATTCCCTAGAGGATATCTTAAAGACGAAGCAAATCTTGCTCGGGCAATCAAATCATATTTAGAAGCGAAAAAAATGGATGCAGTAAGCACACAAGATATTAATAGCGATCCACTTATTAAGAAATTCGTAACGAATGTTCGTTTATATCATTCTGTCAATTTCTACCCAAACAACAATATCAAATATAAAACCAAAAAGAAAGGAAGAAAAACAAGTTATAAAGTTAATAAAAACGTTTCAGAAAACATTACGAATCAGACAAACACTAGTTTTGAAGAAACAAAAATACCGCGAGAAAATAAATATGGAATTCACTCTAAAGAAGATTTAAACACACATGTGAAAACCTTAATGGAAGAAAAAGGTTGGGAAAAAATACCAAGATCAAGCAAATTTCAAGAAGAAGGTATCGGGTATTTGTTAAATTGCATCACACAACACTACGGCACATTTAGCAAATGGGTAGATGAAGAAAATATTGACCTTATAGAAAAGAAAAAGCGAAATTCCGCTTGGTTCAGCAGAGGGTATGTGAAAGCAGAAACGAAGATACTATTACGAAAATTAAATGCAGATAAAGTACCTTCTGAAGACTATCTATTAAAAAAAGGTATGAAAACTTTTGTGAATAGTGCTAGAGAGCATTTTGGTTCTGTCAAAAAAATGTGTGCGTATCACGAAGTAGAATATGATGTTCATTATGTTCCTCCACCACGAATAGAAACTAACAATCTTGAAGAAGCTATTGAAAAAACTAAAAAAACTGAGTTACACGCATCAGACATTATTCCCGATGCAAATACTACATTTATTGGAAAGCTCAAAAGCTACGTCGCAAAAAAAGGTTATGAAACAATTCCTAGCCTTACCACAATTATGAAAGATGGATATATACAGTGGTTACCAACTCTTAAAAAAATGGGAGGAGTTTCACAAGTTAGAGCGCAACTCGGATATCCTGCTCTTAATAGTTAGAACCCACATACAAAATAGAGCAACAAAATGTTTACAAGAAAAAAAGACAAAAATCTCTACTGGCAAAACCTCAATCTGGGTTCTGACTTCGAGCATGCACAAAATACTTTAAGCACGCTACTAAAGGTTCATAGTCTCTATCAAAATAAAATAATAAGTCTTGAAACCTATCTGGAAGAGGAGATGCGAATAACTCCTCAAGTTCATCAAAATATAAAACTCTATTCTGGCCTTGATAGTAAGACTTTTGCAGAGCTTTCAGAGTTTTCCATAAAAGAACAAATTGATGAATATACTATATTTCAAGATGAAAATCCTGGGACAGTCTTTTCGTTACAAAAAGGAGTATACAATCTAGAGAGAAATAAACTACTCCCAAGAGTGTATGAACGTATTTTTGGCTGGGAAGAAGGAAGTCTCAAATCTCTATATAGAAGAGAAACTACTACAAATCTCAGAACTTCTTTTCCAAATCTTTTCAAACATATTCTCAAAGAAAATATTCCTCTCGTCCTACAATGGATACAACTAGGAGAAACTCCAGCAACTATTGTACATGGTAGTGAACTTGAAAACAGAGTAAAAAAGAACAAACTACTCAGAAATACAAACAATTTGCAAGGAGAAGACTTTTAAGCTCAGTATACTAATGAAAGGACATGGCAGCATTTGCAATAATTTTATTCATCACCTTATTTGTCATTCTGGGAATTGGTTTTTTCTCCGTCTTTAAGGTATTTGAATTCAAGAAACCTTTTCGCCTTGCAGCTCTTTGGTCAGGAATATATCTTATCCTTCTTTTCATTTTCGATGCACAAAGTAATCTCATTGCACAGTTCACGACGCGTATGATTCACTATGTCTTGGGCATGTTACTCTACGCTTTCCTTGTTGCTCTGCTCTATCTTCTGTTCGTTAGAATAATTCCTAAGTACTCCGAACAAGCCAGATTTGTTTACGTATTTCTTGTAGTGTTTCTGATTACTGTTGCCGTGGCAAATTTCCATGGACCTATAACTATTGAAGAAATAGCTATATCATCACAAAAAATCCAAGAACCACTTTCTTTTGTACATATTACAGATACACAGCTTGGTTCTACAAGTACAGCTCATTTTAACAAAGCCTGGGAGCTTGCTTTCGCGCAAGATATTGATTTTATTGTATTTACTGGTGATTTGATTGATTATGATCACTACCGTAAAGAACAGTTTGCAATTTTAAAAGAAAGTCCTGTGCCTATTTATTTTATTCGCGGTAACCATGAGTTCATGCATGACACTCAAAAACTCACTGACATGCTTGAACAAATTTCTTCTATAACAATACTTGAAAATGAAAAAATAAGTGTAAAAGGAATTGATATTTTCGGAGTTGAATATAGCGAGCAAGAAAATTTCTTAGCTACGCAATTAGAAACAGTAGATATTAACGATAATTTCAATCTTTTACTCTACCATGAGCCTATTGACGCGCAGATAGCTGCACAAAAAGATATTGATCTCATGCTTGCAGGACATACTCATGCAGGGCAAATATGGCCATTAACTTATATCACTAGTTTAGTATATCCATACTACAATGGTGCACACCGTTTCGATCAATTAACTCTCTACACGAGCGACGGAGCAGGACTTTGGGGTCCAAATATGCGCCTGGGAACTCAAAATGAAATTGTGGTTTTCACACTTAATCCAAAGTAGTTTATATACTGAATCAAAAATATTTTAAGAACGGTTCCATTTTACTCTTTTATGAAAAAACTGCTTACTACACTTCTTCTAGCTTCAAGTATGCAACTCACTGCACAAAATACCGACCATATTCAAGCATTTTATCACCAAGCCCAGTACCGCCCTATTGGTTTACGTGATGAGCATATCAGAGATATTCTTGCCAAAGCCACCAATACAGCAGATTCTTTAGCTGGTAGCTACAGAGGAGATGCAACTGATAAGTTTTATCGTCAATATTTTGACTTTGAGGTTCGGGCCAGACTTCCTGGTTTTGATGTTACTGATACGCTTGAAGGAGAGCTTATGCATGCTAAAGATGCAGGTTGGTTGAAAAGTTTCGCGGCTGCAGTAAATGGTTTAGGACTTGATGAATACAAAGTAGATACCACCAGCAATAGCATTTCGTTCAGTTATTATGCTAAAGATGCTAAAGATGAAAACTATATTGATTTCATATTCCAGGGGAACGAAAAAAAGTTAACACATGCATGGATTACGTACAATGGTTACTTAAAGTATACAACAGATAAAGCAATACATGCAGATATTGAATACCACGAAGATGGTTTCGTAAGTGGAACTACAAACAATATTTTTGGACCTGATAAATTTGAGGTATTCATGAACGCACTATATCAGGAATTACGGAGCATAACACAATGAAAAAATTACTACTTTCAGCCCTACTTGCAGGATCGCTGTTGCAATCTACAGCGCAAGACTATCTTACGCAGGAAGAAAAGGAAGTCATGCAACTGTTGAATCATTATGAACAAATAAAAGTAACAGCACAAAAAAACCCAGAACCCCTCACTGGATTGGGTGACACAGATATTAAACAAATATTTCTTCTTGCTAATAACACCTACAAACGTGACGCTCAGAATTATATGGGAAACGCTTTGAAAAATTTTGTAAAAGATTTCCTTCCTGATTCTATTAAATTATATTCTCCAGGGTATCTTGACTATGCTTCGCTCGTCGGTTCAGTTATAAAATTAGATACTCCTGAAAAAAAAGAAAATTTTGAATTCAATGCAATGCCTGATGCATATTCTAAAGATATCTATATTTTGTATGTAATGCAAGAAACAAGTAGAGATACTGCATTCATGGTTTTTGAATTTGCAGCAAAAAATACTAAAGAACCTAACCTAGGAATGTTGACATTTATGTATCAAGATGAACACAACATAGAACAACGCTTGCAAACATGGTATTCAGGTACTGTTATTAATTCAGATCAAGCACTTAAAGATACAACAAACTTCATTGAGAAGTCCAATAGTCTGTATCAAATCATTACTGATATTTATGAATAAAATTTTAACTGTTGCAATGATGACCTTCATGAGCTATAGCTCAGCACAGACAGTGCACTTTTCTCCTGAGGAAATTTATGAGCGATTCTATGAAGCAAATGCACTTGATCAAGAAGATATACAAACAAGCATTAGAGACTTTTTTACACCTATTATGAATAAAGAACATTTGTATTTTCCTGGCCATACGCCTTCAGAGCAAGTAAGTGCAAAGTACGAAAAGATTGTGATGCAAGAAAAGCCAGACCTCTACCGTCAAGAAAATGTGTTCCTGCGAAATGATTCACAAGATATTCACGTTTTACAATTGGAAGATCTTATT
>CAZHNR010000004.1:0-29587 GCA_964534065.1 uncultured Methanosarcinales archaeon | reverse complement strand
GTATTCTTGCAGCAATGAATAGAAACTTACTTGATGAACAAGCGAAACGATATTTTGCAATTAAACATCCTGTCGCAGTAACAGTTACAGGAATTCCTAAAGATATACTGACCTTTGATTTAGCGTATCATCCTCATGCTAAGAAAGGTGAACGAAAATTAACAGTAAGTGAAGATTATTATATTGAAACTGCAGATCATAATAAAGTTGCTCCTGGACAATTAGTTCGATTTATGGATGCGATGAATGTGCGTAAAGTAACTGATACAAGTTATGAATTTGTTAGTCTTGAATATGAGAAATTTCAAGAAGAAAAAAATACTGCAGGACTCATTCATTTTATTCCCAAAAATCAAAAAGAAATGAAAGCAAGTATGCTCTTAGCTGATGCTACGGAAATACCTCTTTTGCTGGAAGAAAACGGAATGTATCTTAAGCCGGGTGCAATCATTCAGTTTGAACGATATTGCTTTGCTCGTTTAGATCATATTAAAGAAGATGGAACGTTGATGTTCTGGTATACGCATGATTAGAAAACGTGATAAATTTTTTTTATTGCAGGTTCATTTGATTCGTAGCTTTGTGTACGTTGATCATATTTTGATTCCAGAAATTTTTTAGCAAGTGTAGAAGTATTATGTATACGTTGAGCAGTATAGGTGTTTCCCAAGTATTTTTGTGTTGCTTTTCCTTTAGCGATACAATCGATAAATTCTATAGGGCTATTTTTCTTTGGGACGAGCTTTGCAGCAATAGGATCAGGAAGACCGTTTTTATAGATTACAGCTGCACGCTCACTCATAAATCCGATACCGGACTTTTCATGAATATATTTTTTTGGTTGTGCTAAGATTGAAGTATAAATTCCAAATAGGTCTTCGACTACACCTCTTTCGTACCGTGCGTCAACATGTTCAGCGAGTTGTAGTTGTTTTTCTGTACTTGAGCTCAACTGAAATTCCAGAGAGTCATGTATATCGATAAGAAGTTGTTGGTGAAATTTTTCACCTTCTGCTACGTTTTGTAGCCAATTTTTTGGTACGATTAGTTCCGTTTCATTCACCTATGAATGTTTAGATGTTGTGTGTTACTAGAAAAAACGGTAGTGAAGTATTTAAATCTTGTGGCTCACAACTGTAAAAATCTTTGAATAAGTGCGTGCCGGCCTACTTCAGGATGGAATTGAATTCCATAGATTTCTTTTTCAAGATATTTGTATGCGGCAATGCTTTGCTTTGTAGCAAGCAGTCCTTGTAATGGACTTTCAAAGGGAATTGCACTCATGCCAAGATGATGAAGAAAAAAAGCTTCTTGTACGCCTTCTACGAGAGGATGTGTATGTAGTTCTTCTACCTTTTGTGGTCCGATTTCAAGTCGTTCTTGTAAGTCATGACCTTCAGGGAGAAGAAGTTCTGCTCCTGCACAAATTCCAAGAATTGGTTTATCGAGTGTTAAAAGATTTTGCACCTTTTCTCGAAACGTAAGAAACTGATCGTCTAGAATTGCGCATCCTGTGATAATGATGTGTGTTTCTGGAATTTGGTCTGGAATATTTGAAACAGGCACGACGCGACAAGATTTTTGTACACGTGCAAGAATTGGACGCACGAATTCTTCTTCGTGAAGTGCTAGTTCTTTTGCGACAGTACTGATAATAAGTATTTTTGCAGGTTGTGTTGTAGTATGTTGAGGTAGAGGAATGATTGTTTGTTGCTCTTTATCTTCTAAGTGTGCTTTTGTAATAGTATACGTTCCTGCATGATTTGCAAAGTTCTGCGTGGTTGTATCAATACAAATTTGTTTTTTGAATAAGGGGCAATCAAGTACATAACTTTCTAATTCTCCTCCTTCTCCTGCAGGATTAAGACGATATTTTTTTTCATATAGTTTGAGTTCTTCTATGGTTTGTGCAGTGAGTTCTCGTCCAAGCCATTCTTCATCAAGTGGATAGGCAAAAACTCCTGTAAAGATAATTTTGAATTTGTGCTCGAGTAATTCTTCGAGGAGCTGTACTTGGTTTATTTGCCAAAGAGGATTGAAACAGTAGAGATTGAGCTCGTAGCAAATACTTTGGATGCGTGCAGCTTGGTATTGACTTCCAACTGCTCCTGTCGTGATTCCTTCAATGTGATGTTCTTGTTTAGCTCGCTTAAGTAACGTGCGTAGGTCTTCAAGTTCAACTTCTTTTTCTCCTGGAGTAATTTGTGTGAGTAAAGGAAGTTCCATTGCTTCTGCTTGCAAATGGACTCCTGAAATATTGGGAGTGTGAAACATATAACTCTCTTCATTTTCTGATTGAATGGTGAGACAACATGCTAATTCGTGCCCTGTAGCCTGTGCCTTGTACGCAGCGTAAAGTGAGTCTTTTCCACCGCTCAGTAAGATGCCTAGTTTCATTTCTCTTGTCAAGAACTGAAGCTTATTTATAAATGAACGGTCTAAATACCCGAAATCTTTAAATACAGACCTTACGGAAATGGAGTGGGTTGTGAAAAAGCTTCACAGACCTTAAAACACGTGAGGTGTACAATTATGGCTGATTTATTAGTAGTAAAAGCAAAAATTAAAGATGTAATTAGTGACCACAATGTCGCAGGCGATTTCGCTGAAGCACTCAATGCTATCGCAGTAAATACGGTAAAAGCTGCAGCTGCAAGAGCTGACGCTAACGGTCGAAAGACAGTACAAGCAAAAGACGTTATGTCAGGTAAGATGAAATCTGAACCTATGCTTGTAGTAAAGTCTAAAGTGAAAGAAGTAGTCTCTGGACATAATGTCGCAGGCGATTTCGCTGAAGCACTAAATACTATGTTAATTTGGTTTGTTGAACAAGCAGCTGCACGAGCAGACGCTAATGGTCGACGAACTGTCATGGCTAAGGATCTTTAGATTTGTTAGCCAGCCGACAATTTTAATTGTCACTCTGGCTAAAGGTCTATAAATTTTGGCTTGCAATTTTTCATTGTAGCTAAAACGATAGTTTAGTCTTTTCTTTTTTCTTTCTTCACTACTAAACTTTATAAACTACCTTTGCCCAAATCGGAGTATATGGTCAGTAAGAAGAAACCTGTGTTTGACATGCCGATTCGGATTCGTTTCAGCGGACAATATGATTATGATGGCTTGCTTGACCTGATGCGCTCCTTCTTTCGTAGGCACTTATTTGATATGCAAGAAACGAAGTTCAAGTATAAAACAGGCGGTTCTGGCTCTGAGGTTGACTTCGCTTTCAAAGGTGAGAAAGATATCACCCATTATTTGCGTGTCCACATGGATATTGGTGGAAAAATCTTTGATGTGAAAAGAAACTCTGTTGTTATTGACGGCAAACAGAAAATGATGACTGGTGGCCGCATTGATGTTCGTATAAATGGATCTTACGAACTCGATTTCGCAAATATGTATGGTTCAGAAAAGTCACAGAAAAAGATTGAAAAGTTTATGCAAGATCAATTGGATAATGATCCTGAAGGTTTACAGTTTTACGAAATGAAAAAGAATGGTAAAAAATATATGGAAAAAACGATGATGTCCTTTAGTGATGAAATCAAAACATTTTTAGGTATGGAGACAATGAAAAAATAAGATGGCTGAACAAAAAATTCTCGTATTTGAAAAATCTTTCTCCTATTCTGGTCTTCTTTCTGTACAAGGGTTTTACCGTCATGCGAGAAATTGGCTTGATGAACATGGTTATGGTCCTTATGAAGCGAATCATGATGAACAAGTATTTGAGGATGGTAAAGAATTATTTGTAAATTTACAAGGGAACAAAAAACTTTCTGATTATGCACGTATCCGTTGGGAATCTCGTCTTGAATTCATTAACATCACTGACGAAAGAGTGGAGCTTGAAGGACAAAAAGTTCGTATGAATAAAGGTTCAGTGAAAGTTACTTCTATGGTTATTTTAGACACTGATTGGAGTGATTCTTGGGAACAAAACGCTTTCCAATATTTCTTACGTGTAGTTATGGATCGTTTTGTGTTTAAGAGCTATATTTCCCGTGCAGAAAAATCTGCACAAAAAGATTATACTCGTTACGAAGATGAGTTGAAGCGTTATTTGAATATGCAAGAATTTAGATAAGTCTAGGTATGGGCTGTATCAATAAAATTTCTCATCATCATTTTTGCAATATACAGTGTGGTAATTGCAAAGAGACAGAACAGAAAAAATCCTAAAGGTGTTTGTGGAAAATAGGTAATGAGTTCAACGATAAGCCATAGCGCTCCTCCTATGGTTGCAAGGATGCCAAAAATTGAAACCAATACTACATTCGCCATTTTTACATAAATTGTCCAAGTCCAGTTTGGGAAGTTCCATTTATAATTGTTTCGAAGTCTTTGCCCATTACTTCAAGCAATGATGTTGCAATTGGTTTAAGTTGCTTTTCCACGTAATGTTCATAGTCTATCGGTGAAGTAAGCTTTTCGACAGGTTGAGGTCCATCAATAGTAATATAATAATAAATAACTTTTGACGTAACTTCATCAAGAAGTCTTGCTGCTTTTACATGTGGAGGGGTTGTTTTTGTATAGCTTTCTAAGGGTTTACGAAGTGATTTTTTGTAGATGAGTAAATCATCATAGTTTCCTTCTCGAAGATTTTGCACGAAAGATTTTACTATTTCTTCGACTGGTTCATGAGCAAATGTTTTGTAGAGAAGCTGTTCTTGAAATTCTTTTGCAAGTGCTGTCCAGTCACTACGAACAATCTCAAGACCGGTAACGTCAAGGAATGTGTTGCCGTCTGCTTTTTTTCGTAGACCAGCATATCTTTTTTTTGCTCCGGATGTACTACCTCGAACGGTTGGCATGAAAAAATGAAGGAAGTGCTTTTCAAACTGGAGCTGAAGAATACTTTCACGCGCATAGTTTTTTTGAATATACGCTTGCATAAATGTGTTCAAATGTGTTTCGATTTCTTGTCCTATATTTTTTGCTTCTTGCTCATCATCAGTTTTGACGTCGACAAAGACACTATCGGTATCGCCGTAAATAACTTCGTAGCCTTGCTTCTCAAGTTCTTCTGCCGTAAGCTTAATGAAGAATTGCCCAAAAGAAGTAATAGCATTTGAAAGTTTACGGTTATGAAACCGAGAGTTGGGACTTGCAAGAACTCCGTACATGGAATTCATAAGAATTTTTATTGCATAACGTGCAAGTTCATTTTTTTCTTTTGCAGCCGCATCACGCGCATGCCAAAGGGTAGTAAGCAGTCTTGGAAGGATTCCTTCTGTATTTTTGATAACTGCGTGGTTAGGTGCTGTAATATACTTTTCTTTATTTGCAAGTTCTTCTACCTTGAATGATTCGCTTTGACCTACGTAAGCAATAGGGTCGATATTGAATGTTCGCATAATTGACGGATACAGAGACTTAAAATCAAGTACAAGGACGTTTGTGTAGAGTCCTGGCTTTGAGGTCATAACAAAACCTCCTATTCCTTCATCTCGTGCTGTTGGTCGTGTTGAGGGTGCGACAAATCCTGCTTTACGTAATTCACGAAGATATAACGAGTCAAAACTAGCAATACTTGCTTTTACTCTATCCATGTGCATTCCTGTCAAGTGACTTCGTTGTAGTGTTAAGTCAAATGCTCCTGATTCTCTAAGGATGCGTAGCACTAAATCTGCGTCTTTGAGGTTATAGTCGACAAAAAGTTGGGGGTTGTTGAAGTAGCTTTCCTCAATGATTGCAAATCGTTCATCTTCTTGGATTAATTTAGTATCGCCAAGAAATTCCTTAGCGGCTGTATTGAGTTTGTAATCGTCAAGTTTGATAAATGATGATTTGAGAAGATGTATGCCGTCAAGAACAATTCTTCCTTGGCAGTAGGCTTTTGAATCTTTGAAAAATGAACTTTCAATACGTAGTTGTGATGGTTGTTCAGTTCTTCCAAGGTTAAAGGGAATAGCATATTCTTTTGCTCGCTTTTGTATTACTTGCAAGTCAAAATCAATGACATGCCATCCTGTAATAATATCAGGGTCAAGTTCTTGAAGACGTTTGAAAAAGAGTTCAAGAAGCAGTTCTTCATCTTCAACTAAAGAAACGTAGGATAAGTTTTTTTCTGCAAGTTTTGGCGTGCTAATAACAATAACTTCTTTATGCTCATCTTGTTGAATTGCTATGGAAAGAATCTTACTTGCGTCTTTGTTCGTTTCAATATCAAAAGAAAGAATTTTTGGTTCAATAGGAAGTGTTGCTTCAGGTGTAAGTTGTGGAGTGTCGTAGTAAAGGTGTTGTTCGGTTTCTTTGTCCGGGGTTTCAGGGAGTGAAATACAAGTAAGAATGTGATGATCAATGAGGTACCGTTGGGTCAGGTTAATATCTGCCTCGTAGCAAGGAATATCTTGCTGTTCAAGAGTTTGTCGCACGACTGCCAGTTCTTTTGGGTGCGTGAGTGTTATTTTTGTTACTTTTTCGTGTTGTAATGTCGTGCATTCTGTTTCTTGGAAGTGTGTTGCCAGTATTTTTTTTGCACTTTCAGTATCGCTGGTTCGTATGAAGAAATACGGGCTATACGGTGCTCTTAAATGAAATGATTTTCCTGTCGCTGTCCGGCCAAAAAAATGGACATATGCTTGTTCTTCAATAACTTCATGATGTCCGGTAATGATAAGTCCTTGCATACTGGCAATAAAATCACTTATCCTATATAATTCCTTCTGTAAGCACAATGTATATAAATCCTCTAGCTTCAGAAGCGATTGTGAATAAGAGAGGTCAGTTTTTTTTCGTACTTGACGTGATTGTTGCAGTGCTCATTCTCATTACAACAATAGTTCTTCTTTCTACTTTCTTCACCCCTCGAAATACGATTGGAGGAACGCAACAGTACATGGATATCTTGCAGGAAGATTTTTTCTCTCAGCAAGTTGCAGATTTATCGGACCCTATTCTTGCAAGCATACCTGATGAGTTTGAAGAACCTGATTTACGTATCGACCAACTGTTGTATTATTTGTATTTGGAAGGTGAAATTGATGCTGCTCAAGATTTATTTATCAATCTTACCTCGTTTATTCCTCCTCAATATGGTGTTCGCTACGGTTTCTTAGGTGTAGGTTTGGAGCGACCAAGTACGCGAACAAGTTTTACAGAAGCAGATATTATACTGACGCGAAAGCAAGTAACTACCTTAAATCCTCGTTACTGTCCATCAGCATGTCTCTTTGTAACGTCTGAGGTGAAAATATGGTCCTAGGAAAAAAAGCAGTGTTTTTCTCCATCATGGCGCTCCTTCTTTCTGCACTTATTATTCTTATTTTTTCGTCTTTCTTGACAGAGTCCTTTGACCGAGAAGCGTTGCTCATTAACGCGCAGGCAGAGTATGTTGATGATTTAGTAGGTAATATTGATGCCTACTTGGCGGCGCAGTTACAAGTAAGCTCATATTTTGCCTTAGAATCTTTGCTTGATAATTATGCTCAGGAGGGATATTTTGGTGATGATGGCCTTTCAGCACAGCAAGAACTAGAAGCATGTCTACTTACAGGGAATTTTAATCCTGCACGGACTGGTTTTGGTGATCAATGCGCAAGCAATTTCGGTCAGTATAGTGAGCATTTGCGAAATGAGTCGCTTCCGGAACAAGGTATTTTTGATGCAATAGAAGATGCATATACAGGTATGCGTATTGGTCATCAAATTATTGATATTAATGTGGTACAAGATGGACCTTATAATTTGCAAGTCGTTTCTGAAGTAATTGTTGAAATAAATACTTCTGACAGTCGCTGGGAACGATACGTGGTTGTCAATGAAACTGTGAGTTTACTTGGTTTTCGTGACCCTCAAACAATTAACACTCCTTATGAAAGAAATATTTCCTTACGTCCTGGAACTGTGGGTTTTCCGTTTTCAGCGGGTGATGTTGGAAATAATTTTTTCCATCTTGAAAATTATTCTTTAGGTGGTTACGTGTACCGAGATACAAGCGCTCCTTCTTTTTTTGCGACATTAGATGGAACTCTTCCTTCTAGTATTGCTTTTTTTGATGACGCTGGTTATACGTCAATCGTACCTGCTTATGATGGTGCAGGAAACTCGCTCTATCAAAATAATCAAACTCCTTTTCTCGCGCATTTTAGGTTGCCTGTGAATCCTCAGTCTTTTGCTCCTGATGATTTGGTGCGAATTAATGTTTCGCTATTGAACACAAATCAGTCTTTTCCAAGGGCTTATGTTGATGATAGGTATGAGTCTGATGTGACTGATCCAGTTATTTTTGAAGTGGCTGGTTGTTGTGACGTGAATGGCTGTAATATCATGTGTTCATAAGATTCACAACTTCAGTGTGGTGAACAAACTTTATAAGTGCTTTTTTATAAATATTGACTAATGGAAGAGGTGAGGGTAGAGACTGGAGTAGATGATCTCATTCAGTTTCTTAAGGACCATGGAAAGGTCTCTCTCAAAGAAATTGCTGATGCAATGAAAATTGAAGAGAGCTTTGTTCAAGCGTGGACAGATTTTCTTATAGAGGAGAATATTGTCGGTGTTGAATACAAGTTTACAAAACCTTATCTTTTTCTCAACGATGTTACTTCAGCACAGTCTTTGCAAGAAGAAAAAAAGTCTGAAGTGAAGAAGAAAGGCTTGATTGTACTCAAGGATGAATATTTTGCTCGTGCACGTGAGAAAAAACTGCCTGATGCAAAAATTCAGAAGTTGTGGACTAAAAAACTAGACGACGCGCTTGAAAAACGAAAAGAATATTTCATCCGTGAAGCAGCCAAGCGAAAACTTTCCTCTCCTGAAGGATTATTCAGTCAGTATAAGGAAATGCTTGAGCGTGTATAAATGGATTTGGATATATTTTTAGAAGATGACATTCCTGTCTTTCTTGATGGGTTTGAAGAACATCGAAATACGAATGTCGCTGAATCTGAAATCAACCAGCTATTGACTCCTATGCAACAAGAAGCGCAAACTCAAGAAGCTACAAATGCTTCTTCTTCTCCTCAATTTGATTTTGATCCTGACAAAATTCTTCGCATGGACAAACCTTTAAAACTACAAGTAGAAAATGTTGTGCTCCAAATGGGTGATGAGCAACAATCTTACTCCTCGCATAAGCATGCAGGTACAACTCATGCTACTTCATCTCTTCCGTCTCCAGACCATCCTGATGTTATTCCTGAATTATTTCATAAAGCAAAAAATGCCACTACAGCGGATCAAATGCATATGTATTCAAAAGCGCTTGCATATATTGACCAAGGCAAAAGGCATGAGGCTGTTTCTTTGCTTGCAGGTCTTTCTGCAAAATTTCCTCATAATCTCGCATATCGTACACGTTTATATGACGCTCTTCGGTTGCCTGGCGGTCAGAAAAAAGAAGACTCATCTCTTCCAGAGACTTCTCCAGTAGATTCGCCAGCACCGTCTTTATCAGAATCTACGGGCGCAAAAGAACTTGAACGTGAGTTCGACCAAGAAGCTGAGCGAGAAATATCTCAGCAGGCTAAAAAAGATTCTTCTGATGCAATAACAAAGCATGCAGTTCCAAAGGATATTTCTGATCTTCGCAGAGAACGCATGCTCAATCAGTATGTCGAGGCAGTGCATCTGCTTCATTCTGGAAAACAAAAAGAAGCAAAAGAACTTTTTCTTGACTTAGCTCGTCAGAATCCTCATAACCTTGCAATCCATTTACATTTACAAGAATTAACAGAAGGTGAAACCCATGACTGAACAACTTCCTCCTCTTGATGATCTTCCACCGGTAGATGCATCTCAAGATCCGACACAAACAATAGCAAATGAACCTGCAGGCGATTCTCTAGACGATTCTCTAGATTTACCTGAACCTACAGAGTTAGAAAAGAGAAATGAGAAGGAAGTTCTTGAGAATGAAACTATTCTTGATACCTATTCCCTTAAGGTGAATGATGTCTTAGCTCAAGTGACGATTACGCGTTATAGGGATCATCCAGTACCTATTTATTCTGTTTCAGTCACTAATATTAGCGACACAACAAAACTCGTGCTTGAGAAAATTCGACAAGATTTTGTGCAGAAAATAGACTTTACAAATATTGAAAAATTTGAAACGAATGATCTTGATAAAATTCAAGAACGCTTTAAGAAAGAAATCAGCGGTCTTTTGCACCGGTACTTCCCAAAACTTGATGACGCAACTGAAAACATGTTGGTCAATTATATTATTGAAGAAAACTTAGGCTTTGGTAAAGTAGATACTTTACTTGCTGACCCTCAGCTTGAAGAGATAGTTATCAATGGTCACAACGAACCTGTGCGCGTGTATCACCGAAGGTTTAATTGGTGCGACACTAATATTCGCATTGTAACTGAAGCACGTATTCGACATTATGCATCGATGATTGGTCGTAATGTTGGTAAAGAAATTACTGTATTGAATCCGCTTATGGACGCGCACCTGAAATCTGGCGATCGTGTGAATGCAACACTCGTTCCTATTTCAAGTCGAGGAAACACTATTACTATTCGTAAGTTCGCGGCGGATCCTTGGACGATTACAAAATTTATCAAGGCGAATACAACTTCACTTAATGGCGCAGCTTTTATTTGGTTATGTATGCAGCACGAGTTATCTGTATTAGTAGCGGGTGGTACAGGTTCTGGAAAGACCTCTATGCTTAATGTACTTTCTAATTTTTTCCCTGCAAGCCAACGTATTATTTCTATTGAAGATACTCGGGAGTTAGTTCTTCCAGAACAAATGCATTGGGTTCCGATGGAAACGCGTCTTCCTAATCCTGAAGGTAAGGGCGGGGTTTCTATGCTTGACTTATTAGTAAATAGTTTACGTATGCGTCCAGATAGAATTCTTGTAGGGGAGATTCGACGAAAAGAAGAAGCACAAGTACTGCTTGAAGCAATGCACACAGGACACTCTGTATACGCGACAATTCACGCGAATAATGCTGATGAAGTAATTGTTCGACTTACAAACCCGCCAATTAATATTCCTAAACCTATGATTTCTTCTTTAGGTCTTATTTGCGTACAGAACCGAAATAGAAGAACTGGAAAACGACGAACCTTACAAATTGCAGAAATTCTTCCTTCCGGTGATCCGAATGTTTTATTACAACTCAATGCCCATGATGATCTTCTTGAGAAGATGAATGAAAGTCGCGTAGTGTATGATCGACTGGAGTTATTTACTGGTTTGAATCGTGAGGAAATCGAAAAAGATTTGGCTGACAAATGCCGTATCTTGCAGTGGTTAGTTGACAACAATATCGAGGACATAGAAAGTATCGGTAAAGTAATGTCGCAGTATTACATGGGCATTCTTGATTTGGATAATCCTCCGGTGTAAACATATGACTTTTGTAGAATACGTAACGAACAAATACCCTTCTCTTCGCAAGGATTTGCGAAAAGCACGTATGAGTACGACTCCGACTGAGTATGTCAAGAAGAGTCTGACTTCTGCAGCGTATATGGGTTTTGGTGTTATGATTCTTGTCTTCTTTTTTTTATTACGTGATGGTGGATTCCCTTTACTAATACCTCTTTTAGCCGGTGCAGTTGTTGGAAAGATTATGTTTGATGTAAACATGCGAAAGACTGCGGTTGCTATTGCTAAGCGAGGAAAAGCAATCGATAGAGATGTATTATTTGCTGGCCGTTTGCTTCTGATTAAATTAAATTCTGGAACTCCTTTATTGAATGCTCTTGAAGATGCTGCTTCTGGCGTAGGAGAGACAACCAAATATTTTCAAGATATTTTGCGAGCAATTGAGCTTGGTACACCGCTTGAGCAAGCGCTCGAACGAGCAACAGAGTATTGCCCGAGTGAAAACTTACGAAAAGTATTATTTCAAATTACAAATGCATTAAAGATTGGTATCGACGTAACGAATTTTCTAGAAGCAATTCTTGAAGAAATTTCAGAAGAGCAACTCACCGAGATTATTCGGTATGGGAAGAAACTCTCCAGTTTAACAATGTTTTACATGCTTGCAGCAATTGTTGTTCCTAGTCTTGGAATGACTATGTTTATTGTAGTCGCAAGTATGGCAAACCTTCCGCTTGATATGCTTGCATTTAGTGTTATTATCTTCTTCCTCTTCATTATCCAATTCATATTCATTACTTTATTCAAATCGGCACGGCCGAACATAGACTTATAGAAAATGGCAGAATCAATATTAGAAACATTCGGAAAGGCTTTTGTACCAGAATCCATTTTTGGTAAACCTGTACGTTCCGTGCTACGAAAATATTTGATTAAAGCTGGCTACTGGAAAGTTCCCTATTCTTTATTTGGTCTCTTATTTTTTCTCACAGCAGGTCTCACTTATTTTATTTTCATCCCTTTTATTTATCCGTGGTTACAAACCAAAGGAGCTCTCATGGTTTTTTTCGGTTCCTTCGTATCATGGTTCCTGGTTCAGTCTGCTCTAGTTCTTGTAATTATTCTTGGTATCACTTTTTTCTTGAATATTCGCATTTACAAGCGTACAAAGGAATTGGAAGCTATGCTTGCAGATTTTTTGATACTGGTTTCTACAAATTTAAAAGGTGGTCTTTCCTTAGAGCAAGCGCTTTGGGCTGCAATTCGTCCAGAGTTTGGTCTTTTAGCTGAAGAGATGACTATTGTTTCTAAGCGTGTTATGACAGGAAACGATTTGAAAGAAGCGCTAAAAGATTTTCTCTTCAAGTATGATTCTCCTGCTTTGCAAAGGAACTTAACTCTCATTATTGGAGAGGTAGAGAGTGGTGGAAAAATAGTTGGTGTTATTGACAAAGTTATTCATTCTCTTAAACGAACGAAAGCTCTAAAGGCAGAAATGACTGCTGCAACGGTGAGTTATATGATTTTTATTGGTGCAGTCGTTGTTGCTGTAGCTCCTGCATTATTTGCTCTGGCGTTTCAGTTACTTAATATTATAACTTCATTTACTTCGTCTCTGGGAGATTCTTTGGCTGGAGCAAGCACGTCAATTGCGATTCCTATAGATTTTAGCGCGGAAGTGGAAACTGATAATTTTCGAACCTTTTCTGTTATGGCATTAGCAACTATTAGTATTTGTAGCTCGATGATTATTTCAATTATTGAGAAAGGAGATATTCGAGGAGGAATAAAATATATTCCTTTGTTCACGTTAACGTCCATTGCTTTGTATTTCATTGCAATGGTAGTTCTAGGTAACTTGTTTGGAAATATTCTTTAAGCTTAGGCAACAAATACATTTGTGAGTTTACGTGACTTGGAAAGATAGTTCATGATTTTTTCATTTTTTACCCGACCAACACCGCAGAAATCATTTCCTGATTTGAGAAGCACGTATTGCCCATTGAAACTTTCATCCGCTTCAAGTTCTTCTCCTCGAAACCAAGCGTTTCGTTCTTCCAAGTCAAGCTCAATAATATTCTTACTTGCTTGCGGTCCAAGAAGTTGTGCTCCTTCTAGAGAGAAACGAAAACCGTCAACCATGTAACTACCTATGTAGAGGCCGAAGGCATTGACGCGGAGTTTATCTTGTTCTTCATCAAAAATTTCTTTATTGGTAATATAGACTCGTTCTTTTTTGTTGATACAAAAGAGTACTTTGTCGTCAAAAAGGGTTGCGATACCGAATTGTTCATCGAGAAGTTGCCTGAGTAATTTTCGTTCTTTTGAATTAAGAATAAGTATTTCTGCTCGCATATTATTTACCCCAGAGCGGATCTTGTTTCCGTTTTATTTCTGCGATTTCTTTGAGTAATTCCTTTTCTTCTACGGTGAGTAAGTTCGCATGCTTTTTGAATTCGCGGTAGTCGGGTGGTGAAATATCTGTGTAGACAATATCTCCTTCATGGAGTTGTCGACCTCCAGTAATATTTGGTATAGAAATTGCCGCTTGCTTTCCTTTTTCAACTTTTTTTACATTTTCTTTATTCAATTGTATTTCTTTAACAAATGAAAGTTTGTCACCACTGGCTTTCATAAGTTGCGTATTGGTAAGAAGATTTCCTTCAAGAATTTCAACTCCTGCAACGCAGGGATTACTTTGTCTAAAAATGCAATTTGCAAGGACTTCAAACTTTGCAGGTTTGGTGAGCCCTTCAAGTTTTTTTGCATTAAGAGCTTTTTCTGTTTCTTGATGCCATGTTTCGTAGCTTTCAATGAGATGATAAATAACGGGACTAGTAATAACTTTTACTTTTTTGCTGCTTGGTTCATTTGGTATGTTAAATCCAAGAATAATTGCGGTGATAGGATCTTGTTCATAATTACTTTCAGCATCTGTAACATCTTTTTTACTGATTGGTCCAACGCTTGCTTTTCGAATGGGAATGTTTTTTTCTCGCAGCAGGACGGAGAGTGCTTCAAGGCTTCCAATATTGTCTGCTTTAATAATAATTCCTTCCTTGTCCGTTGCTACTTCCACTTCATCAATTGCTGCTTGGACTTCAGCTTTTGCTGCTTCAATGGCTTCATCAGTTTTTGCGCAACTCACAAGAGGCATTCCTGAAATAACTCCCTCGATATCAGGGCAGTTAATCTTCACACCTGTAGCAGCAACAACTTCTTTAACTGATTGATAATTAGATTTTATGTCGCGCATTTCTGCAAGTGGTGCAGGTTCAAACATTGCGCGAACGCGAGTCACAATGGGTGCATGCAAACCCCCGATAACTACAGTATCATTTACGCGCAGTGTTCCGTTATAAAGAATGAGGTCCATGGTTTTTCCAAGTCCTTTTTCTTCTTTGATTTCAAAGATAGTTCCTTTTGCAGGACCTGTCGTACTCATGTCAAGATTCTGTTCTAGAAATTTCTGCGCGAGTGCTGAAAGTACCATAAGTACTTCGGCAATACCGATGCCAAATTTTGCACTGATAGGAATAATTGCAATTTCTTTGGTGAAGTCACTTACTCTGTCAAACCGTTCTGATGGAAGGCTGAAATGTTGATGGACTTGGCCAATAACTTCATAGAGTTTTGTCTCGAACTGCGAGACCACTTTTGTTTCTTGATCTGCTGCCAAAGCAAGAACGGGTTTGTTTGCACTTTGTCCGCTAATGCCTTCTTTACGAAAAAAACCAATATTATCTATTTTGTTTGCTGCAATGACAAATGGTGTTTTTGCTGCACGGAGAATTTCAATAGCTTCAATAGTTTGGGGTTTGAATCCTTCATTAATATCAACTACCACTACTGCAATATCTGCGAGACTTCCTCCGCGCTTACGAAGAGATGAGAATGCAGCATGTCCTGGTGTATCAATAAATAGAAGGCCTGGTATGGTAAGGTCAAGTTTCATTGCCTGAAGCAGTGCACCGCATTTCTTTTTGAGTACTTCAACGGGAACAATGCTTGCTCCGATCGCTTGAGTTATTGCTCCGGCTTCTGTAGCTAGAATATTTGTATCTCTAATTGCATCAAGAAGGCTTGATTTACCGTGGTCGACGTGACCAAGAACTGAAACAATTGGGCTTCGAATACTCATATGACTTCACCATGCTTTATCGTAAGCAAACGCTTTGCGCTTTATAAATTATAGGTCTGCTTTTCCACTAATTCCTTCCCAATATTTATAAAGTCATTTCTCTCCCATACTTCTATGCGACAAGCAACTATTCGTATCAACTTAGGCATTGCTATGCAACTCGTGCTGGTAAACATTGTAGTGTTTATTTTGCAGACTATTTTGCCTGGTTTTACGGATCAGTTCATTCTTATAGGAAGTGAGGTGGCAAGCAGACCGTGGACTTTATTAACAACAATATTTTTACACGGTAGTTTTTCCCACTTGCTTTTTAACATGTACGCGCTCTTTATTTTTGGTCCGCTTGTCGAGCGTGCGGTAGGTAAGCGAAGATTCCTTATCTTGTATTTCATAGGTGGTCTTTGTGCTTCCCTTGCAGCAACATTTTATCCTGCAGCACTTGGAGCGAGTGGAGCGATTATGGCTGTGCTTGGAGCAGTAATTATACTCTTCCCGAAAATGAAGGTACTTTTTTTCTTCATTGTTCCTATGTCGATGCGAACAGCTGGTATTATTTTTGCAGCTATTGACATTTTAGGTCTTTTTCATGAAAGCTCAGGTATTGCGCACCTTGCACACTTAGCAGGTCTTGCTTTTGGTTTGATATATGCCTGGTATCTTCTGCAAAAAGGTGCCAAGTTCAAGCAACGATTTGCTAATAAGGCTTCACGTTTCAAATCAACTGGCGCGAGGACGCGCGCGAAAGCAGAGACGCGCACAGGACAGAAATCTTATGAAGACACTATAGAACTGACTAAAGATGATATTGATGAGTTCTATAAATCAGGTAGACTATGACACGCATGAATCCTACTGTAGTCCGTGACTTCTTTTTTGGTAAACGAGTAGGTGTTGTGTTAAGTGGTGGTGGTTCTCGAGGATTTGCCCATCTTGGAGTGTTACGTTTTCTTGAGGAAATAGAAGTACATCCTGAGGTTATTGCAGCAAGTTCAGCTGGGGCTTTAGTCGCTGTGTGTATTGCTGCAGGAAAATCAAGCAAAGAGATTGGAGAATATTTTCTAAAAAATAATATTATGCGAAAGTCTTTACAGCTTTCAACAAAAGGAGTGCTTGATGCAAAGAAAGTTGTTGAGCAAGTCCTTGCCTTTGCAAAAGTCAAAGACTTTTCAGACTTATCTATTCCTATTAAAGTGAATGCCATGGATATTAACACGGGAAGAGAAAACGTATTTTCTTCTGGTGACTTGTTTTCTGCCCTGCAGGCAACTATTTCTCTTCCTTTGGTGTGTTTTCCTGCAAAGGTAGGTTCATCATTTTATGTAGATGGGAGTGTGCTTGATGTAGTTCCAGTACATCTTTTACCTCCGGTGGATATTACACTCACTATTGATGTTTCTTTACCTCCATTAAAAATAAGTCCTTCCTCTAATCAGATTGCAGTGGTTTCTAATATGGTGATATTTTCGCAACGGAGAAATCTCTTTGTAGCTGAAGCAAAAAAGTCAGACCATGATATATTTGTTCGTGTTCCTCTTCAAGGATTTTCTTTATTAGAATATGCTTCCAGCTCGCATAAAAAGATGATGGAGAAAGGTTATGTTTGTGGTAAGCAGAAAATCTACAACTTCTTAAAAGAGTTAAAATAAGCTCTAAAACTGTTTTAAGCGTTTATTTAATATATCTCAAAGTATAAGAAAGCATATTTGGTCTTATTTTTCTTTGAATGTGGAGAGATACGTCATCCTAGGGCAAAAGAAAACAAAACGTTTAAAAGAGATAAGTGTTTTCTGGGACTTACAATGGCAATTTTACAATTACGATCACGACGAAAAGCAAGCGGTGGACGATATAAACGTCCTACTGTTAAGCGACTTGGCCGACTTGGCCGACTTCCAGTACTTACTAAATTAGGTTCCCGAAAACGGAAATCTATTCGAGTTATTGGCGGAAACCACAAATTCAAAACTCTTGCAGAAAACAAAGTCAACGTGTTTGATCCAAAAACCAAAAAACACACTGTTCTTGACATTACTTCTGTTGTTGAGAATCCTGCAAACCGACATTATGTTCGACGAAACGTTCTTACAAAAGGAGCTATCGTTGAAACCAAACAAGGACGAGTACAACTTACTTCTCGACCTGGTCAAAATGTTGTCTTAAATGGAAAACTCTTAGCTGAGTAATTTCCACAACTTTTTCTTATTTTTCTTTCTCGATTCTTTCTTAATTTTTTATTCAGTATTTCTTTCTCAACTTCATCTTCTTTTTCTTTATACAATAATTATAACTTCTCAGGTGCTTGACTTGCGAAGCAAGGAATCAAGTAACTGAGTAAAACATATCGTTCCAGCGGCGATATCCAAAGGTTTTACAAACATTTATATAATTTTTATATCAAAATCCTTCTATGAAGTTTTGGTTGTTGTTTGTGTTAGTGCTGTTGCTCGTTCTCTCTTCTGCTTCAGCCTACAGTCGAGTTCAGGGGTCGACCTTTTCGTGTTCACTTAAACAGAATACAACCTGTGAAGATATTTGTACTGGTAGCCCTTATCCTTGTAGAAATTTGACATGTGAGACTTATATTTCTAATAATCGATTTCATACTACTATATCAGGATATATATCTGCTTTTGGTGACAGATTCTCCTCAGATTTCATTGCATATGCAAGCCCGCTTTGTGAACAAGATGTTACTGCTCTTTCTGAAAAATTTTCAGATCAGTCATTTGTGGAAAGACTTCGAAGTCGAGAGATACGCATATTTCCTGCTTCTCCAACAGAGGGATCGTTTGTTCTTCCTTGTTTCTCAAGTGAGCGAGAGCAAGTTGGGGGCTTTCAGATATATGAAAGGGGCAAGAAAAACTGGTATTGTGTACAGACATGGAAATCTCAAATAATCCTCGGATCCCCTCCGTCGTATCGTTATCGTTTTCCTTTGAATTTATTTATGAGGCTTTAAGATGAAGTTTTGGTTGTTGTTTGTGTTGGTGTTTCTTCTTTCTTTGAGTATGGCTTCTGCTTGTTCTCTTGTAGAAAAACCTATATTTACAGGTATGTCTTGTGAGCTTAATGCTGATTGGAATCCGAACGAGTTCAATGTGCAGCAACTTGATAATTCTTTCCGTTTGGGTGAATTACTTATGCTAGACATTAAGGATACTAAAGTGAAAATTTTTTTTGATCGTAGTATTTTAACTAACGAGAATTATGGTGATATGTTAGATGATGAAAGAAATGCTATGAATGCTCTTTGTGTAGGGGATACTGATCCTCTAATGGATTATCTTATTGAAACGTATACTGCGGAAAATTTATGGCAACTTAGAATCTTTCCAACTGATGGGGAAAATTATGAACTAAAAAACAAAGATCGGCGAAGGACAACTCTTGCTTGTTCTCATAGAGAGTTCACTGTCATTGGTGATTTTGTTATTGAAGAAGAAATAAATAGAGGTTGTAAAAGGGTTTCCTCAGGTCCTATGTGCGAAACGAACGTACGAGTCGATTTTCCTATGTTTGTTTCATATCATTTTCACAACACTCCGTTCTGGAAGTGGCCTGTTCTCCCTCTTATTATACTTTCATAGTTTCTCAAAAACCTTAAATACCTCCAACTTCTCGTTTTCTACATGGGAAAAGACACTTTCAAATATACTTTAGATGATTTTACACCGCAGCCAATTATTGTTCAACATATGGATTTAGACTTTGATGTTTTTGATGATCATACGAAGGTAAATTCTAAATTAACATTCACTACTCGTGATGAACCTTTACATAAAATTTCTTTAAACGCAGATAGTTTAGAAATTCATACAGTAACTTGTGACACTGGTGATGTGACTTGGGTGTATACCAAAAAAGAAGACAAACTACATATCACGTTCAAAAATCCTCTTCCTCCAAGAACACAAACTTCACTGCGTACATTTTCTACAACGCGTCCAACAAAAAATATTTTAGAAGGATTGTATTATGATGAAACTCCTAAAGGTGCTCCTCCCCAACAAATTACACAGTGCCAACAATGGGGTTTTCAGCGTATTGTTCCTAGTGTTGATGAGATGAATGCAAAGTGCACGTATAATACAACGATTACTGCAAACAAAAAATACACGAACTTGCTTACGAATGGTGATATGACTCGAGGTCCAGAAGCTGTTAGTGATGACCGAGTAAAAGTATGGTATGACAACACAGTTACTCCTATGGCAACCTATCTTTTTTTCTTAGGTGTAGGAACGTATGATACTTTTGTTCGAGAATTTGAATATCCTGATGGAGCAACTTTTAATTTAGAATTATTATGTCCCCCTGGTACAAGAAAAGATATTGCTGCAAAAAGTTTAGATATGCTTTTTGATGGCATTATGTGGATTTATTTATACACGGGTAGAGACAAGTACAAAAACAAAGAACTCGCTGATAAGTTGTACGACTTAGTCTATGAGAGAGAAAAAAAGAAAACTCTTGGTGAAGACGTTTCTGAAATTCGTGGACAGCTCAAAACTCTTAGTGCTGAAAGCACTTGGGGTTACAAGTATACGGGTTCAGTTTACCGAGAAATAGGAATGCAAAATTCTAATTTTGGCGGTATGGAAAATGTTGGTAATACTACTATTTCCACAAACCGTTTACTTCCTCATCCTGATTCTAGTGATGGTATTTTAGAGTACGTGCAACGAGTAAAAACGCACGAGTTTTATCATAATCTTAATGGAAGTGAAGTCACAGGTATGACTCCTTTTGAAATTTGGTTGAATGAAGCGGTGACAGTACATATTGAAAAAGAACATCATGCATTTACTTTTGGTGACGACTACTCTCGTTTGCAGGAAGTTTTAGGAATTATTTCTCCTGATGGTGGTGTACTTCAACTTGATACGGGAGCTCTTGCGATGGCTATTATTCCTGAAGGCTTTAACAGTCCAGATGAGTTGATAACATCTGTGACATATGTCAAAGCTCCTGAATTTGTAGGAATGGTAGAAACAATTTTAGGTAAAGAAAATTTTGTTAAGGGGCTTGCCGATTATCACCAAAAATTCCATCATGGAAACGCTACTACAAATGATTGGTTGGAGGCGATGCAAGCATATACTGATGTGAATCTTTCTGACTTTGCAAATTCTTGGTTGTATAAGACAGGGTATCCTGTTGTACAGGCGCTTCGCACCTTTAACGAAGAAGAGCAAAGCTATACTATTTCTTTGCAACAAGAACAGCGAGAAGATGGCACGTTCTGGCAATTCCCGTTCATAGTAGCTCTTTGCGATGAGCAAGGGAACGCTATTGAGGAAAAAAAAGTATTTGTTGATGCTCCGCAGTTTACTATTACCTTTAACCAGAAAGTAAAGCCTGCTTTTGTTTCGATGAACCGCGGTTACACTTTCTTTGGAAAGCTTACTGATAGCTCAGCAACTGATGAAGAGTTATGGCTCCAACTGAAACACGATACAGATATCGTTGCAAAGTATATGGCGTACTATCAATTATGGGATAAAGAAAAAACTCGTCTCCTTCTTGACGATAAAAATGATCCTGACAATGCATTAATTGATGTTATTGTTGAATTCCTTCAAGATGAAGATTTGATGCAAAGGGTAGGAACACAGTTCCTTGCTCGCTTTGAGAGTGTTGAGGATGATCGTTTCACGCATGATTACGAAGCTGTCTATCAGGTAAGAAGGCGTATCAGTGAAGCAGTTGCTAAAAGGCACGAGTCTACTTTATTAGAATTGTATCAGAAAGCAAATACTTCTCAATCCTTTGACACAGTGATGAAACAGTTAAATCATGATATTAAAAGTAGGCAAATAAAAAATGTTTGTCTTGCGTTTTTAGCTCATCTAGACACGCCAGAAATTCATGCACTCACAAGAAAGCAATGGAATGAAGCCAAGGTAGCTTCAGAACGAAATCTTCCTGCCTCCTTGTACGTTGAGTCAAGCGCACCTGATCGTGAGGAATTTATTGAAGAGTTCAAGAACTTCGGAAAAGAGAATCTGTTGCGCTGGGAAGTATTCCTTTCTATTATGGGAAGAAGCGATGCTAACGATGTTGTTGAGCAAATTAAAAAAATTGAAAAAATGCCCGAATTTCGAATTGATCAAGCGAATGATTCACGAGGTTTGTATCTTGGTTTTGCTAGGAATCGACGTATCTCTTTACTGACTGCGTCTGGTAGGGGATATTTTGAAGAGGTTCTCAAAAAGATTTCTGTCGTAAATGAGTTTACTGCAGTTCACATGTTAAAACAATTAGCTCATATTGATAAATTACCTTCTGCATCTGATAGAGCTGCTTGTTATGCGGTCTTGACAAGGGTAGAAGAACATCTTAATTCACGTAAAAATGAATTTCCCATGGCATATAATAATGTGAAGCGTCTTTTAGAAACCTGCACGAAATCAAAAGCTGATTTTGAAGCACAGTAAGGTTTTTATAGGGTACTGCTTATAAAAGAGGTATGGGAATCATTATCACTATTGCGATTATTGTCTTAGTTGCAATACTTGGTATTATTGCTTTACGTGTTTTTAAGAATTCCTTCAAGGCATTTTCTTTACTTTTTTTCACTGTGTTATTTCTTGCAATTATTATGGTATTTTTTTTCATACAAGATCTGAAAGTTTTTCAAGATCAATTTAGTCAGAACAAAACAGTCTATTTGCTTGATGATGACGGTGAGTTACGAGCAGGTTTTGCATTGCAAGGTCTGAATATTACTACTTTTGAGCCTGTGCAAAGCACGGATCTTGAATCATATATTCAGGATGAAAGTGATCAAATACGCATTGTAGTTAAACGTTCATCTCTCGGTGCAACGCTTCAAAGTAATCAGACTGGCGGTTATTCCTTAGGTCAAGCTATCGATTCTCCTGACTATCAAGTTCGAGCAACAGGGTTTATGATTGGTGTACTGGCGCTTGTTCGTGAGGAGTCGTTATTCCATTTGGCAAAACTAGTGAGAGAAGAAAAAATAGCTATTTATCCGCAAAGTTTTGCTGTTCGCGTCTTGACTTTTGATAGTAAGGAATATAAAGATGAACTTCAAGAACAATATACAGATAAGAAGGAATTAGTATTTGATTCCTTAGGTGTGCGAACACCGCAAGAGGTGAATGGAAGTTGAGTTTTCTTAATAAATTAGGTCTAGGCAAAAAACATGAGGATGAATATACTCCTTCCTTTGACAATGCTCCACTTCCTCCTGATCCTGGACAAAATAATTTTACTCCAACGCAGAACGACCCTTATGCACCTCCGCAGCCTGCTCCGCCTTCAAATGCTGACCCGTATAGTACTTCTGCATTTACTCAAAATGCTTTTCCTAATCAGAATAATCAATCTTTTGAGCAACCAACTTCAACAAATTTCAATCCTGCTAATCCTTTTGAACAACCGCAACAGTCCTTTAGTCCAACACCTGGGCAACGTATGGCGCAAGATTATGTTTCTTCTCAGAATAATTCTCAGAATAATTCCCAAAATACTAATACAGTTCCAAGTAATGACAAAATGGAACTATTGCAAGTGAAACTTGATGCTATTAGAAGTGAGTTAAGTTCTATTACGCAACGTTTGCAACATATTGAACAGCGTCTTGGTGATAAGAAACGTGGTTGGTAAGGGTAAACGATATTATATCCCTTTAGGTATTTTTTTGTTTGGTTTATTTTTTGACCAGCTTACAAAAAGCCTTGTTCAGTCAGGAAAATGGTCTTTTTCCACTTCTTGGATTCAGTCAACTTTGACTTATAATACTGGAACGCTGTGGAGTTTGTTTTCTGGACCGCAAGCTAATACAGCTTTTATTTTTATTTCCGTGCTTGTACTGAGCATTGTAGCGGTATTATTTTTTAAGTATCCAGAATATCAGTTGTATTTTTCTTTGGTATTTGCAGGTGGACTTGGTAATCTTATTGATAGAATTCGAGTTGGAGCTGTTATTGATTTTATTAATCTCGGTTGGTGGCCGATTTTTAATATTGCAGATAGTATGCTTATGGTTGGTGTGATTCTATTACTTATACAATTAGTTCGAGAAGAAATTGTTGATATGCAAATAAAATCTAAGAAAAAATCTTCTGCAAAAAAGTCAGTTAAAAAAAGTTCTAAAAAATAGCTACAATATATTTGTTATACTAAAAAATAAAACTATTGAATTTAGAATTCGTCTTGTTCTTCAAGACCGTCAAGGTATCCTTTTTTCTTGAGCCAGTTTGCTTGAATAGGTCGATACTTAAAGATAATATCTCCTTTTTCATCGCCACCAAATTCCCATGGTTCTACAAGAACAATATCGTTCTCTCGTACCCAGAGACTTCGTTTAAGACGCCCAGGAATACGGCAAATTCTTTCATGGCCGTCAAGACATTGTACGCGACATCGGCTTCCACCGAGACGTGCAAGAAGTAATCCTATGGTTTCTGTTCCTCGAGGGAGTTTTACCCGTCGAATCTGTTCTTCTTCACTTGGAGGTTGATATCCTGGACGAGCCATTTAATCCTCATCCTCGTCATCGTCTTCACGTCGAATAACTTTAATAGCATCCATTTTTAGAGTAATAGGAATAGGAACAGCAGCTTCAAGAAGTTCAACAACAACTTCTTCTTTCTGACGGTCAATACGACTTACTTTTGCATTTTCTCGTTTGAAAGCACCGCTAATAATTTCAACAATATCGTTTTTCTTAATGTTCATGTCTTTGCTTACTTGTTCATCAATCATATGACTGATTTCAGCAGGTTCAATAGCTTCACCAAGAATTCCACGTGCATAAGGTACACCGAAGGCAGCTTGTTCAGCATCACTTTTACTTGCAGCTTCTACAAAGATGTATCCGCGCATACCGTGCGGCCGTACAATTGCATAGACTTCAAGTTTTTTTCGTTTTGCATTACTTCCTACAAAGCTCAGTACTTGATCTTCCCGATTAGCAGTAGTCCGTAGGGCAAAAATTTGTGATGTTTGTTCTTCTGACATGGTGATTTCCTTTTATAGTAATTGATCGATAATATGAATGACAAAGCCGATAAACCCGATGATGAGGATTCCCAGACCGGATACTTTGACAATTGCCATATATTCCTGTTTGGAGGGCTTCTTCGTGATTTTGAATACTCGTACGCATTCCGCGTAAAAAGATTTCAATCTAGCTAGTTTCATATCAATGGGTAAGAAGCCACGCCTCCTTTAAAAAGGTTTCTGCCTGTTTCTTCCTTATTTCAGGAATTCAATGCCTAAATCGCTTTCAAGCTCAGTGCGTCCTTTTGCTTTGAAGGTAGTTCTTCCTTTTATTTGTGCACTATGCACTCCTGTTACGATAAGCATAACGCGAATCGTTCCTTCAAGATCGTCAGAGACTTGAGCACCCCAAATGATGCGTGCATCGTCAGCAAGACGTTCAGAAATTGCTTCAACAACAGTTTTTGCTTCATCAAGTTTCATATCGCTACCGCCAGCTACATTGATAAGTGCACCATTAGCTCCTGCGATGTCCACATCAAGCAAAGGATTGTGAATTGCTTTTTCTACTGCTTCACTTGCTCGGTTATCGCTGTCACTTTCACCAACACCGATAAGTGCAACGCCACCGTCGCCCATAACTGCTCGAATATCTGCAAAGTCCAAATTCACAAGTCCTGCTTTCGTCACGAGCTCTGCCATTCCTTTGACGGAATTAGTAAGAATTTCATCTGCTACTTTAAATGCAGTATGTAAAGGAAGATCGTGCGCGATTTCAAGAAGTTTATCGTTTGGAATAACAATTAACGTATCAACATTTTTTTCAAGCATTTCAAGTCCAAGGTATGCATTTTCAATTCTTCGTCCTCCTTCCATATGGAACGGAATAGTAACGATTGCTACGGTAAGCGCGCCTGATTTTTTTGCAATTTCAGCAATGATTGGTGCGGATCCTGTACCTGTTCCACCGCCAAGACCGCAGGTAATGAAGACCATGTCTGATCCTTGAATTGCTTGTCGTAATTCTGATTCACTTTCTTTTGCGCTTTCTTCACCAATTTGTGGTCTCCCACCGGCACCCATTCCTTTTGTGAGTTCTTTTCCAATAAGAATTTTTTTGTCTGCACTGGTATAAAGAAGATCTTGTGCGTCGGTGTTAACGGCAATAGTTTCTGTTCCTGCAATACCTACTTCTGCGATTCGGTTGATAGTGTTACATCCACTACCTCCTGCTCCGATAACTTTGATTTTTGCTTTTTGGTTTGAAAGAAGTTCTTCAAGTTCTGCATCTAATACGTTTTGTGGTTTAGATTGTTGTTGAAAATCTTCTTCGTTTGCTTTATGTAATGCGCCTTGAATAAATGAGTCCATGAGAGTAACACCTAACTACTTCTACGCACGCACCCTACTATATAAATTTTTACTTCTTGTAATCGCTCTTTTCCTTTAATACGTGCTCCAGACGCCTTGAAGCGACTTCTTCAGTTCATGGCTTGCCCTGGCAAGGAGCCATGAAATGAAGTGAGGTTTCGCAAGTGTAACGAGAAGTTGTTCTCGCGTCCCCAAACTTTATAAAACCATTCTGCTTGGGGTAGTTTATGGCACAAAAACAATGGTCGAAATCAGATATTAAGTCTTTTCTTGAAGAATATAGTTATGCTGATACCTTGATGGATAAGAAGTCGGCAGTTGCTGAAGAGGATGGGTTGTTGTTAGTACAGGCAAAACCTTGTTTCTTCCAAGTTGCTGGAACATGGTATCCGACCTTACATATTCTCCTTGACAATCCTAAACTTTTACCTCAGGTTGTTGTTGATAAAGGCGCGATTCGTTTTGTAGTGAACGGCGCAGATATTATGCGACCAGGTATTGTGACTGCAGACCATTGGTCTGTGGACGGGAAAGACCATCAAGTAGTGGTTATTGTTGATGAGACGGTGGGCAAGCCGATTGCGGTTGGTACTTGCGCTCTTTCAAGCGAGGACTTGCTCAAAGAATCTTCTGGAAAACTTATTAAGAATTTGCATCGCATTGGTGATGATATTTGGAACAGAAAATAAATTAGTGCATAAACCAGCTTTCTATGTTATGATCAAAATGATGAATTATATTGTCCTCTTCTTTGAGGTTTGCTATTTCTAAACGAATGTGTTTATGTTTTGTTTTAATGAATTGTGATAGTGTTCTTGAAACTGCTTCGATAGTTTCAATCGCGCTTTGTAGTCTTTGTATGCTTGTCTTTGCTTGTTGTATTCGTCCAGGTTCAATGTTTCCGGATAATTCTCTGTCTATTACGTCCAAGGAAGATGCTAGTTGTTTGAATTCATACTCTGTGAATTGAATTGACTTAAGCAGTTTAGGTATATGATCGCCAAAATACGATTTGTTTTCGTTCAATTCTTTTTGTTCATGGTCGCTCGTGGCTTCTAGAGAAAGTATTTGTTTTTTAATATGAGAAAGTTGAGTTTCGTTTTCAAGGATAAATGTATTTGTTTTTTCAAGATATGTGATTGCTTGTTTTATTTTTTCTATGTGTTTTTTTAGGGCTTGATTATCTGAAGCTTGATAGGTATAATTGTTTTGAAACCTAGAAAGATCATTACCAAGAACGGATAAGATATGTCTCCATTCATGAATGTGTAATTTATGCAGTAACATAGGTGTATTTACAGAATAATTGTTTATATATCTTTGCTCTCAATTATTTGAGTTTTTCATTTTTTCTCAAGACTGCGAATTCGTAAGTCTTCTACTTTCCCTTCTGTAATGATGGGTTCACAAATACAAATTACTTCTTCGTCTACAGAGAATCCTTTTTGCTTGTGTGCTGAGAATTTTCTTCCTTCAATTTCTAGAAATAATATTCCTGCTCGTGCTTTGCTAATTGTTCCAAGAACATAAACTTCGCTGCAGGGTTGACCTCCTAAAAAAACAAAGTCACCTGCGTCTGTATGAGCGATAGGTGCACCTTTAAGTGCTTCAAATGTTATTGTTTCTTGCATCGTAAGAGAGTTTGGAAAAGAAAAATTTTGGCCGGAAACCTGGTGTAAATTCAGTTTTTTCTGCCTGTTCATTGATCGCCAACCCCAATAATGCGAAGCATTATCTAGAGAACGTCTTCAATTGGTTTTTTCTTTTCTTGTTGGACTTGTGGTTGCTGTGCTTGCACATCGACACCGAGTTCTTTGAGTGCGTTCATGTGCATTTGAACCAGTTGTTCAACAATGTTGAGGAGTCGAGCGAGTTCCTCTCGTTCTTTGAGAAGTGTGCTTAAACTACCTTTATGAATACCGATTTGTTCTTCTTTACTAACTTGTTTATCGTCTGCCATAGTTCACAAAAAGTAGATTTCCTTTATAAACGTATCTTCACAAAAGACAAAATAGTTAATTTACTACTAATAAGTAACAAAAAAACAAAAGATTTATATAGAGGTTTATCCAAAATACGAGTATGAACTACAAAAATATTGCCGCTGGTCTTGCCGCTTCCCTTGCTTCAATTGTTGCGTATGGACAGGATAAAGTTGTTTTTCCTGAATCGATGAACGATGAACTTGTGCAATACACGGTTAACAACGCTATCGCGACTTCCTACCAAGGTAAGCTTGCTGCAGCAGATAAACACGGAATGTATTTCAACAACATTGATATTAATAATGATGGTATAGGTGATTCCTATCTTATGGAATTTGCAGAAGGAAAACCTGAACTGGCAGTACTTCTATCAGGTAGAGTGAATGGTCAAGAACAACACAAACATCAACGATTTTCACTTGATTTGCTTGATGAGAAAATAACTAAGAATGCACGAGTGCAAACCTTCTTTGATGACGCGAATGGTGATGGTCTAAAAGATTTACAAGTACTGTTTGAATACCCTGGAGGTCACCAGTATTTCATTGCGTATCAAAATAACAATGGTTTTGGCCAGTTCCACCCTATTACTTATGATTCAGTAAAAAAATAACTATAATGATTAATTTCTTTCAATTATATACAGAAAGAAATTGCTAAGAAACTACATACTGTAGTGCTTAGCGATTGCAAGAAAAAAATAAAAATTTACTTGAAAGCTTCTTTGATCTTGTCAAACAATTTCTCATGAGGTTTTTTCTCTTTTGATTCTTTATCAAATTGCTTGAGTAGTTCTTTTTGCTTCTTTGTAAGTTTTGTTGGAACATCGATAGTCACTCGAACATATTGATCTCCGTTTCCATTTCCTCGAAGATGAGGGAGTCCTTTACCTTTCATACGAAGTAAAGTTCCAGGTTGAGTTCCTGAAGGTATCTTGAGATTTGCTTTACCAAGAATGTGTGGAATTTCAATGGTGTCGCCTTCTGCAGCTTGACTAAATCGCAAGGGAACATCGATGTATAAATCTGCACCGTCTCTGATAAATATATCGTTTGGCTTTACATGAATATAAATATATAAATCGCCTTTTGGTGCGTTACGTTCTCCAGCTTCACCTTCACCGCTCATACGCAGACGAGTGCCTTCGTCAACTCCTGCAGGAATGCTCACTTTGATTTTTTTCTCTTTGACTTCATGTCCTGTTCCGTTACAATGATCGCAAGGATCTTTGATAATTTCTCCTTGTCCTCGACAAGTCGGACATGTAGTTTGAGTTTGGAATACGCCAAAGGCAGTTTGTTTTTGTTGCATAACAACTCCTTGACCGTTGCAGGTACTACATCGAGTAATATTCTTGCCACCTTTTCCATCGCAAACGTGGCAGCTATCTTGTTTCTTTATTTTAACTTCCCGGTCAAGTCCTGTTGCTACGTCTTCGAGTGTAATTTCAATGTCGAAACGTAGATCACTTCCTCGTTGAGGTCCGCGACGACCGCCACCACCAAATGGATTGAATCCTCCGCCTCCGAAGAAAGAGTTGAAAATGTCGTTCATATCAAAGCCTTGTTGGCCGCCACCAAATCCGCCAGCTCCTCCGAATTTCATGCCATCACTACCGAACTGGTCATATTGCTTTCGCTTACCTTCGTCAGTTAATACACTTGCTGCTTCATTGACTTCTTTGAATTTTTGTTCTGAAGCTGCATCACCTTTGTTGAGATCTGGATGATATTTTTTTGCGAGTTTTTTGTATGCTTTTTTAATCTCTTCTTTTGAAGCACCTTTTTCTACTCCTAGTATTTTGTAGTAGTCTTTTTC
>CAZHNR010000003.1:1784-31352 GCA_964534065.1 uncultured Methanosarcinales archaeon | reverse complement strand
CTGTGCATTGATGCCTTTAAAATTAATAACCAGTATCGCTTGATGAATATCGCCGTGGGAAGTATAGCGCACATAATGAAAAACACTGCAGCTAAAGACAAAAAAACATTTGGTCTTCTTGCCTATTTATACAAAGGATTACAACATGTATTCAAAGTAGACAAAAAACAAATTACCTTGGAATTAGACGGCACAGAACACACATTACATGCCGAAGAAATACTTATTACTAACTTCGCCTACACTGGCATAGGACATATAAAAATTGACAACACGAGTTCTCCTCATGACGGCGTATGTGAAGTCTTTGTATTTGGTCGAAGACACTTATTTGACACATTCCATATGGGAGCTGCCATTATTAACCAAGATCATCAGAAAAGAACAGTACTCAAAAAATACCAATTTAGTTCAACACTACGTATCAGCACGACACCACATCTTGAAGTTCAGGCTGACGGCGATCACGTCGGGAAAACACCTATTACCGTAACACTTGAGAAGCAATGTCTCTTTATTAAAGTCTAAGAAAACTTTTTATACAAGTTTGCCTTGATATCATTATGAACAACACCAAAAAGAAAATACGACTATTTCTCGCAATCGCATTTATCCTCGCAGGTATCCCATTATTTCTCGTACCTTTTCTTCCTTTTGGTTATCTCTTCTTTTTTGTAGCAGCAATTCTACTCTCGCCTCTCTCCCCATTCATTAGCAATGTCATAAACGATTTGACCGCGATAGACAAAAAGAATCGAGCAAAACGAGCTGAAAAAATGGCAAATCGTTGCGTACGCACCTTACATCATTGGCATCTCTGCTGGTTTTGCAGCAAAGAAGAACGAGAAAAATTTGAAAAAGAAAAAAAAGAAAAAAAATAATTATTTAATTGCTCAGACCTTGTGCATGGAAAACTCCATTTTCTACTTCAATTTCAGTCCCATCAGCAGCAACAAATGTTCCTTCAAATGTTCCTTTGATGTCACCTTCGTAATTAAAGCCGACCATCGTTCCAACAGAAGTGAACACAATTGTTCCCGAACCTGCGTCAATACCTGCATTATAACGGACACCTTCGTGAGGGAACCACACATTTACTTCACGGTATGACCGCGGTCCCTGACCAATTGTATAGGTACCGACTTCATTAGGCAAGGTACGTAATTGAATGCCTACACTTGTTGGAGCGACAACCGTAAGAAATTCTGCAACTGGAGTCTGAGCCATCACTAAAGCATCGTCAAAACTGAAAGTTTCACCGTCTACTTCATAGGAGAGGCCATAACCTTCAAAGTCTCCGCTTGTAGCAGATTCGGAAGGTAATTGATTAATAACTTCTTCGACTTCTTCAACAACTGAAGGGTCATTATTTGCAGCGGCATCAGCAACGTCAATCACATCTTCTTGAAGCGTTTCTCCTTCAATACCTGGAGAACATGCTACGAGGAGCAAAAGACCTACGAGAGCCAAAAATACTTTATAATTCATACTCTACTATTCAAAACCACGTATAAAAAACTATCTGAAAGCTTATAAACATCTTTCTCAATAAACCACATATGAAACTTCTTGCACAGGAAAAACATGTTGAAAAGAAATCAAAGTTTCTAGCTTTCCTGTACCATGTTGACACCTCAGAAGAAATTGAGACCGTCATCTCAGCATGTAAAAAAGAACATGCAAAAGCTGCACACATTTGCTACGGATACGTTTTTAACGGCGAAGAAGTCTTTAAGAACGACGGCGAAGTGGGACATCCAGGACGTGCACTTCTTGAAGTTCTAAAAGAACAAAAAGCAACACAACATATTCTTCTTGTTGCACGTTACTATGGCGGTATCAAACTTGGACCAGGCGGAGTACGGCGTGCATTCAAAGAATCGGGAAAACTATTATATACTCCCCATACTTAAAAATGAATGTGATTGAACGAAACGTAGTAGGATGGTTTGAAACCCTCAAAAATAATTATTTTTGGGGCACTAAAAATCATTGATTTTTCTGTGTTCCTGTCGAAGATATGCAAAGAGCAGTACAATTCTATAACAAATTATTTGGATGGACTATTCAAAGTGCGCCCTTTGGCGAAACTGAACTCATGGCGATTTTCCCTGCAGATTTTACAAAAGATTTACCAGGAGCAGGAGGATGTCTTTTCAAAGGAAAAGATACGAAACCAGGAGCAGGAACAACAGTATACTTTACTTCACCAAGTGGCGACTGCGCGAATGAACTTGTAACTGCAAAAGAAATGAACGCTACAGTCATTATGGAAAAATATGAAATTCCCCAAGGTCATGGATTTATGATTATGCTTACAGACAGTGAAGGAAATAATATAGCAATTCACTCAAATCAGTAACTAATGAAGTATTTTCTTTTGAGTTTCTTCAACCACATGAAAATGTTGCAAACTATCTAAAAGAATAATAATTAATTTATGCTTCTAAAGAATCAGAAGAGAGAGGTTCTTGTTGTTTTGCACAAGCAGGACATTTTCCTTGAAATTCTTGATGTGCTTGCTTTGTAGCAATAAAATATTTATCACAAGAAGTTACTGAACAATTATGATAGGTTGAGCAAGGAACTTGACTGAACTCGCACTTCGTAATATCAGGACTGCATTTCTTTGGATCAATATCAGCGACAAGACGTGTGTCAAACACAAAACATTTTCCTTCCCAATGCGCGTCACCGCATTCTTGACCATAGCGAACAATACCGCCGTGCAATTGATGCACGTTTTCAAAACCTTGTTGTTTCATATAGGCACTTGCTTTCTCACAACGAATACCACCAGTGCAATACGTGACAATCTTTTTGTCTTTCAAATGTTCAAGTTCAGCTACTGCCTCAGGCCATTTGCGAAATACTTTAATCTGAGGAAGATGTGCACCTTTGAAATGACCTACTTTACTTTCATAATCATTTCGTGCATCAATAATTACCACATCTTCACCCTCATCAAGCCACTTCTTGAATTCTTTCGGTTCAACGTAAGGTGCTCGGTTGTCAAGTTCAGTTTCTTCCTGGCGAAGACTCACAATCTCGTTTCGAATCTTACATTTTGTTTTTCTAAACGTGTGTTCGGTTACAGGAGTAAACTTCCATTCAATTTCGCCAACCTGATCTATTGCTTGAAAAGCTTCTATAAATGTGTTAAAGGAATCTTCTTCAGCAGTAAAAGCGCCGTTAAGACCTTCATTACTGAGTAGAATTGTTCCTTTGATAGCATGTGCATACATAAGACTATGAATAGTCTCTCGAAGCGTCTCTAAATCACTGAGCTGTGTGTACTTGTAAAATAATGCATGCATCATAGGAAGAGAGGAAAGAAGTTTTTATTTATAAATATTTTTAGGGGAAAGCTTGGAAAAACTCATGACAATTTTTCGCTTCATCCACAGACATGTACAAATGGCCCCTGCCATCTTTGGCATACAGCGCATAAGCTTCCTTTTTCCATTGGATGACATAAGGTCCAGCGCCAGCACGAATAGCATGCTCATCAGTTTTAAGTTCGTATTTCGTCCGTAAATCCTTATCTGCGTCACCCGTTAGCCTATACAAGGCTTCTCCTACAGTGTACTCCAAGGCAAACTTTGCCAATTGCGGTTTCGACCATGCATGATACTGATCAATATGAGCAAGTTCATGTGCAAGCGCACCAATTCTTGCCGGATACGATAAGTTTTTGTGTAATGTCCCTGTAAGGTCACTTACTTCACTGATTAAAACACTATACTCCGCCTTTGATTTTGGGACAAGAAAATTTTTTAGAAAAGGACGAGCTTCATGAGCGAGCTTGGGATTTAACACCTCATTGAAATGCAAAGTTACGTTTTTGAGCCGAGGATAAAAACTTAGCGCGCGAAAGAAACCTACATTAAACGCGCGGTTTCCCGTAAAAGTATTTCCAGGACGATGATAATTCTGAAAAAAGAAATCATATTCTTCTAAGTCACTTTCTAGGTCAAAAAGATCTTCCTGCATAAAAAAGCAGAAGCGTACAGAACTTATAAATTATAGAGTTTTATGCAAACGATAACTTTGGGAAGTTTCATCAAAAGAAAGACGAACAAAACCATTTCGTTCATAAAAACGTAGTGCAGGATTAGTTGCAAAAACGAGGACTTGTAGTTCTTTTTGTAGCGAGGGATGCGAGAGCATGCGCGTTCCATAACCTTGTGACTGGTAGTTGTCAACGACATGCACATCTTCAAGCACGCCCTTTAATTCTGCAAAATAACCTACAAAATTATCATTAATAAAATAGAGTTGTACAACACCTTGCTTGACGCAGGTAAAAAAACGTTTCTTGCTCACTTCATCAGACCAGCCACCAAAAAAATCAACAAAATACTGTTGCATATGGGCTTTAGTAACATCCCTAACAAATTGTTCATAGTCGCCTTCCTTGTAGGGACGAGAAAACATTATCTTCGAGGACGACGTCCACGACTGTCTCCACCACGCGGAGGACCCCGGTCATCACGACTTTTCCCACGGTTTTCATCACGAGGTTTTCCCCCGCGAGAACCGCCACGAGAACCACCACGATCACGAGGTTTACTACTTGATTGATCACGAGGTTTCTCATCACGAGAATATGCTCGTTCACGAGCCCCTCGTTTACCACCAGATTTCTCTTTAATGTGTGCGGCAAAACTTCCAGGACTACTACCTCTACTGCCACCTCGAGAACCACCACGTCGATCCCGGCTACCACCACGATCTCCACCACGACTTCTTCCAAAACTTCCACGGCTTGCTCGACCAGATCCACCGCCAGAAATATGACGCGTTACTTCTTCAACTTCCTTGAACTGATTTGCATCAAGCTGTTTTGCAAATGCATAGGCTAGAACTGCTGAAACAATTGCTTCACTATCATGTTGTTGCAATAATTTTTTTGCAATTTCTTGATATTCTTTCGTCTCTTTTGTATGCACGCTTGCAAGAATAGTCTCTTGAATATGATCTTTTTTAGAAGCAATAATATCATTCACTGTAGGAAGTTTTCCTTTCGGAATTGATTGACCGATAACTTTCTCTACAAATTTTAATTTAGATTTTTCAGAAGGCATAATGAAAGTAATCGCCTTTCCTTTATTCCCTGCCCGGCCAGTACGACCGATACGGTGTACATAAGTCTCAGGACTTTGCGGTAAAGAATAATTAATCACAACATTCAAGTCAGTCACATCAATACCTCGCGCGGCAACATCAGTTGCAATGAGAAGACTAATTTTTTTATCACGGAATTGTTTTAAAGAACTTTCTCGTTGGGATTGAGAAATTTCTCCGTGAATTGCAGCTGCAGGAATATCCTCATGAATAAGTTTTTTTGTTACCGTATCAACTTCACCACGTGTTTTGCAAAATACGATACCGTGAAATTCAGGCGTGTGCGCAATAAGACGTTTGAGCGCTGCGAAACGATCTTTACCCATAATATCATAATACTCTTGTTCGATTAAATCAGTTGCAAGATTTTTACCTTCGTCCTTTACTATTTGATATTCATGCATAAATTTCTTTGCAATACGTAAAATTTCTTTTGGCATGGTTGCAGAGAAGAGTAACATTTGTTTTTCTTTTGGAGTTTGTGCAAGAATAGTTTCAATATCATCAACGAAACCCATATTTAACATTTCATCAGCTTCATCAAGAACAGCATAACGAATATTTGAGATATCCAATCGGTTTCTACGAAGTAAATCCATAAGTCGACCAGGAGTTCCTACAACAATTTGTACACCTTTGCGAAGCACATCCATTTGCTCACGAATATTCGCGCCACCATAGACTGCAGCGATACGCACATTGCGCGTTCCCTTTAAAGAATCAATTTCTTTAGCTACTTGCAATGCGAGTTCTCGCGTTGGACAAAGTACAAGAGCTTGTGTGTTCTTGTGTTCCGTGATGTTTTCTAGAATGGGAAGAGCAAAACATGCAGTTTTTCCTGTACCTGTTTGTGCTTGGCCAATAACATCGCCTTCTCCGGATAGTAAAAGGGGAATAGTTTTTTCTTGAATAGGTGACGGTTTCTCAAAACCTTTTTTGGTAATCGCGTCAACAGTAACTTTGGATAATCCTAATTTTTCGAATGGGTTCATAATCTCATCTCTTTACAGAGCAAAGTCCCTTACTCTTTATAAATAAGCGGTTCTTGTAGGTTGTTATGCACGACGATGAACATATGTTTGCACTGGATGAAACTGACCCTCCGTCAGGAAATAACAAAATACTTGTCAGCATTATTTCAATTATTCTTCTTCTGCTCTTTGTCTCGTATTTCGTGTTTGCGCCCGTATCAGATACTCTTCGTGGACGCCTAAGATCTGAAGAGATACGTAATAACACCCTACAATTTGAAGACATTACCTTGCAATTCACCAACGACACCGAATCCTACCTTGCACAGCTCTATACAAATAATCAAGAAGTGAGAGGCTTTGAAACCAGTGCATGTCTGAAAGGTGAACGTTCTGGCAATACCTATACCATCACAGAGGTTTTTGAGCCACAAATATTCACACAATCGTATAATCACGTCAATTTCGAGACCTGCCCCTCAGACACCCTTGTCATGCTACATACGCACCCTCATTTACGCTGCGAAGCAAGCACAACCGACAAAGAAACCTTTGAAAATCGCAAAGAAAGAAGCCCGGATTTACTTATGGTTATCATGTGCGCTCCTAATAATTACGTTGTGTATACATAAGCATCAAAGAACTTTCTACATTAACTTAGCACATATACTTCAATCGCAGACAAATATTTTGGTTAAAAATCTTGAAATTTCAACAAAAAATACTTCTTTCTAAAGTTAAAAAGACATTATTTGTCCAGTAGAGAGTCTGAAAAGGCCATATTAACGAAATCCTAACTTTTATAAACTCTATTTCCTAAAATACACTATAGAAACAGGTCAGGGGGACAGGTAGATCACTCTGACAAGGTTAAGAACTAATGGTAAGAAGACAAAGAAATGACAAAGCAAAAGTCGGCGGTATCGCATTTATTGTTGGACTTGTTGTAGCAGCAATCATTGCCGTATTCAGCGCCGCACTTGTTCCCGTTTGGGCAGTATGGGTTATCGCAGTACTTGGACTGATTGTCGGACTGCTTAACATATCAGACGAAGAAGTAGTTACTTTTTTACTGGCATCCATAGCTTTTTTGATAAGTTTTCAAAGCCTCAGTGCAATTGTATCAACACTGACGTTTGGATGGACCGCAGTCGCTACATTCTTTAATCTGATGAGCGTATTTATTGCACCAGCAGTGGCTGTTGTTGCAGTAAAAGCACTGTTTGTGACCACGAAGTCATAGACCAATTTGCCCCACAGGGGCACTTTTTCTCATGAATATCCGAAAAAAATTCTATCTCCTCACTCGTTTTGGTAGAATTAAACATCGACTTGAACCGCATATACAGCGAAATAAGAAGCAGAAAAATAAAGAAGCACTTAGCAAATACGCAAAATTCTGTAAAGTCTATAAACGAGTGAAAATATATTTTCTTATACGAAATATTTCTTTTATACTCCTCTATGCATCCGTAGCTTCAGCAATCCTTAGCAACATTTTCGTACTTGAACAAATTAGCTCAACACTTGCAAATATAGGAGGACTTATCGGCGGAACTATTTTTGGCGTTATTATTCTTATTACAAATCATTTAGCAAACCTAGAAATTGCAGATGCCTATGTACTTGCAAGTGAAATTATTGCTGCATAAGTCTAAATTGAGGTAATTTCTCAGGATGATTCTTTTGCAGGAAGGCAATCATTTCCTCACGGACAAAACAACGCAAATCCCAAGCATCACCAGAATTCTTTGCACTCATAAGTGCACGAACAGCTATTGTTTTCTCAGTTGTATCTACAACTTGTAAACTATTAATTTGACCATCCCATTTTGGAGTCTCTTTAAGGATTTTGGTCAATTGTTTTCTCATGACTTCAACCGGCATAGTATAATCAACATAAAATGTTGCCGTACCCCATATTTCAGATGAGGTCTTCGTCCAGTTTTGAAAGGGGTTCTTGACAAAATACGTAATAGGAACAACAAGGCGACGTTGATCCCAAATTTTTACAATGACATGAGTTGCCTTAATATTTTCAATACGACCCCACTCTCCTTCAACAATAACCACATCATCGATACGAATGGGTTGCGTAAAAGCAATCTCAAAACCAGCTAGTAAATTCGCAAGAAAAGTCTGCGCAGAAAATGCAATAATAATACCTGCCACTCCTGCAGAAGCAAGAATTCCAGTGCTGAGTTCTCGCATGGTATCGAACTGGCGAGCAGCAAAACCAATTGCTACAAGAAAAATAACAATATTTGCAATTAACTTCACGTATTTCATACGTGTTTTTACCGATCGCTCTTTGAGGTTATTTGCTTTTTCTGTCTCGTGGCGAGCAATTTCTCTATTAATAAGTACATTAACAATACTTGAAAGAACCCAACCACCAAGTAAGAAAATAACTGCTCGACCAATTTTACTACTATAATCGGCAAAAGTGTCGCTGACATAAGGAAAGAGAGTCGGCAATAATACATATACCACTCCAACAATAAGAAGTGAGATGACTGCAGCCCAAACACTTCCCCAACGAACAGTTTTTACCATAGAGTGCTTTTAGATTTTCTTATTTATTAGTGTTTCCCCGATTACTCGACATCAACAGTAAATAATCGATCATCTTTTACTTTAAACAAACCTATACGTGCACCGGCATCTAACCACCCATGCGCGTAATTGAGTGCACCGTAGGCAAGTACCCAATCATCCTGCGCATAGAAATGTTTAGCGTCATTGTAATAGCTCTGCGCCATGTTAAGAAAATCAGTCGCATGATCCATACGATCAACATCCATTTCATGCGTCTTCACCATAGCTAAAGCTTCACCAGTAATCGTGAAGTACTTGTCTATTTTTATCTGCGTTATTTCATTTATAATAGTCATATTACCACCACCATTTTGTTTCTTTCTTATCCCTTTGTTTGAGGTCTTCAAGTTCTTCATCACTTAATTCGTGCTTACGAACATAATAAAAGGGTGTATGTATGTCCTTCTCAATAAAACCATACTCAAGAAGTGCATCAAAAAATTGCTTGACATTATGCACACCATATTTTTTGAGCATATGTGTAATTTCCCACTCTTGATATGCGTAATCCATATGTAAATTTCTTACAATCTTTTGCAAACGTAGTTGTCTTCTCGTGTGCTTTCTAGGAAGAAAGACAGGACCAAGGAGACGATAAGATTTAGGAACCCACATATCGACATTCAAGTAAAACTTCTTTATAAAAGTTCCTTACGATAACAGGTTTCCATAAATTTCTTCTCAAACTCAGAAAAAGGCCGTACATAAAGATTTTTCTCTCCATTTGGTGAGACATCAAGAATTTTGGAGTAGCTGTGTAAGGTGAAATCAGGCCGGTATTCACTCATTTCTCTGCGCAATTGATGCATACACATCATACTTCGCAAATGAGCTTCAGTAGTTTCAACATCAAAATGCTCTGGTGGTAAATAATTACCTTTGTCATCAGTTATGACAGCCATATTCAAGATTAAGTCAGGAAACGATATCTTTACACGGTACACTGGGCGCAAACGATCATCCACTAATTCCTCAAGGCAAACACTCAAAGAATCAGGAGTGTCTATTGCATATTGGAAAAGTTGGTCTGTCATATGTGAATTCTAGGAAGCACACACTATAAATCTTTCGACTGGACAAGGGTTCACAATGTTTATAAAACACAAATACCTTGTCATTTTTATGCAAGATAAACTCATTATTCGTGGTGCACGCATGCACAATCTTAAGAACATCAGTCTAGAATTACCACGAGACAAATTCATTGTCATCACAGGATTATCAGGTAGTGGAAAATCTTCTCTTGCATTTGATACCATTTATGCCGAAGGACAGCGACGTTACGTTGAAAGCTTGAGCGCCTACGCAAGGCAATTTCTCTCACTTATGGACAAACCAGATGTTGATAGTATTGAAGGACTTTCACCTGCTATTTCCATTGAACAAAAAACTACAAGCAAGAATCCTCGTTCTACCGTAGGTACAGTTACTGAAATCTACGACTATCTACGACTCTTTTTTGCACGATTAGGAACTCCACATTGTCCAATCCACCATACACCAATTGAACGACAAAGCGCAACACGAATTACTGAACAAGTCATAGAAAAACATACAGGAAAAGAAGTCACCATTTATGCGCCCGTCGTCCGCGATAAAAAAGGAACCTATGAAACACTCCTCAAAGATTACTATAAAGACGGATACGTTGAAGCCATGGTTAATGGTAAGCGTATCAATACCAACGAACCCCCAACACTTGACAGATACAAAAAACACAATATTTCTATCATCATCGATACCGTAGAAAGCAGCACTGAAGAAAGTGACCGACTACAAGAAGCAATTGAAACAGCAACAGGTATGACTGATGGACTCGTTCAAGTCGAAGAGAATTTATACAGCGAAAAAATGGCTTGTAATGAGTGTGGCTATACCTTTGATGAATTACAACCACGACTATTTTCCTTTAACACCCCCTACGGTGCTTGCACTGAATGTAGTGGTCTTGGAAAAAAACAAGAAATAGATCCTGACCTTGTCATACCCGATCCTGAAAAAAGCATTATGGAAGGAGCACTTGCAATTTATGGCAAAATGGATCTCACCTGGCGAAGTCAACAAATAGCTATTGTTGGTAGAAAATACAAATTTGATATGTGGACACCACTCAAGAAATTTACAAAACAACAACTCGATGTTCTTCTCTACGGAACTGAAGAATCACTGAAAGGTAGATGGTCAAACGGTGCTTCCATGAACATGGAAAAAGGCTGGGAAGGAGTCATTCCACAAAGTGAGCGACTGTATCATCAGACAGAAAGTGATTACCGACGAAGAGAGTTTGAAAAATATATGCGCCGACTTCCTTGTCCAAAATGTAAAGGCAAACGCTTGAATGAACGCAGCCTTTCTGTACTTGTCGATGAAAAAAATATTATGGACATCACAGAACTTGCTATTGAAGATGCACTGCAGTTTTTCTTAGAGTACAAAGCAAACACGCATGAAGAAACTATTGCTAAACCAATCCTTAAAGAAATTCGAGAACGTCTCACGTTTCTCAATGACGTTGGATTAAGTTATCTCAATCTTTCCCGTGCAGCAGGAACGCTCAGTGGTGGTGAAGCGCAACGTATCAGACTTGCAACACAAATCGGTGCAAACCTTACAGGCGTACTCTATGTTCTTGATGAACCAAGTATTGGCTTGCATCAACGAGATAACCTCAAACTCATCAAAACACTTCATCATCTTCGAGATTTAGGAAATACATTAGTTGTTGTAGAACACGACGAAGACACCATACAAAATGCAGATCATGTAGTTGATATAGGTCCTGGTGCTGGAGTTCACGGTGGAGAAATTATTGCACAGGGAACTGTTGCAGATATCAAAAAAAATACACAATCACTTACAGGACAATACTTATCAGGTAAAAAAATTATAGATTACCGAAGCGAACGAAGAACGCCCCAAGGACAGATTACCATTCACGATGCAAGTGAAAATAATCTCAAAAATATCACGGTAAACATCCCTACAGGAGTCATGACTGTTGTCAGCGGTGTGAGTGGTAGTGGAAAGTCAACATTAGTACACCAAATCCTCTATAAAGCTCTGATGAAAGAACTGCATGGCAGTCGCATGAAACCAGGAAAACATAAGAAAATTACAGGACTTGAAGGAATTGAAAAAGTTATTATTATTGACCAAAGCCCTATTGGTAAAACTCCTCGCAGTAACCCTGCAACATACACCAAAGTATTTGATGACATTCGCGCATTATTTGCAAGCACCACAGAAAGTAAGCTACGCGGATACAGTCAAGGAAGGTTTAGCTTCAACATCAAAGGTGGACGTTGTGAAAAATGTCAAGGAGATGGAACCATTAAAATTGAAATGAATTTCTTACCTGATGTGTATGTTGAATGTGACGAATGTAAAGGAAAACGCTACAATAAAGAAACCTTGGAAGTTACGTACCGAGGAAAAAATATCGCCGATGTTCTTGATACAGATATTGAAGAAGCACTAAGTTTCTTTGAACATCATCCAAGTATACGACGAAAACTTACACTTCTTAATGACGTAGGTCTAGGCTATTTGAAACTTGGGCAAAGCTCAACAACTTTAAGTGGCGGAGAAAGTCAGCGTATCAAACTCTCCAGAGAACTCTCAAAACGGTCTACAAAAAAAACCATTTACCTACTTGATGAACCAACAACTGGATTACACTTCCAAGATATCAATATGCTTCTTGGTGTGCTCAACAAACTTACAGATGCTGGAAGTAGCATGGTAATTATCGAGCACAATCTTGATATTATTAAGAACGCAGACTGGATTATTGATATCGGACCTGAAGGTGGAAAAGGTGGCGGAGAAATTATTGCACAAGGCACACCAGAAACAGTTGCGAAAAGTAAGAAAAGTTACACTGCAAAATTCTTGAAACCATTGTTAAAAAAATAATTAGTTTTATTTTTGCAAACCTTTGCTGAAAAAGTAAAACTTTTGAAGCAAGGGTTAAAAAATACGAAGTATATTTGTAAACCACTCTTACAAAGTAATCGCATTTGCTGAAGCTTGTAAATTCTTCAAAGGAAGAAAAATGTTTTCAGGAAGATTTTGCAAAGAAAACCATTTCCATTCACTACATTTTTGAGGTTCTTTTACCTCCAAGTTTCCAGAAAAAGAAGTTGCTTTCATAAAAATAGTTACGTAGTGTTTCATTTCTTTTGTAAATACATCATTTGTTATTGCATGCAAAATTACATCCTCACAGATAAGTCCCGTTTCTTCATATACTTCACGAGAAGCACATGCAGCAAAACTTTCACCATATTCAAGGTGTCCTCCAGGTAAAGACCACGTTCCAGCACCATGTGCATTCTTGCGTTTTCCAAGAAGAAGACAATTATCTTTCATCAAGAGTACTCCTACTCCAACTTTTGGTCGATTCATGTTACAAAAATAAATCCGGTGCAGTTTCTCTTACATAAAACTCGTAGGCTTCATCTACAGTTGCAAAAGTTTTCATTCGCGTTTGAGCTGCCCGGTGATTCTTCTTCCAAGCAGCAAAAGCCTTACGAAAATGAAAAAGAACGCGTAAGTCACGCAAGTGCTGTTTTTTGCGAGGCGAGAACAAATGAGCAAGATACCGTCCAAGTAAACGGAAAAAACAAACTATACGCGCAGTATCAATATACAAAATCATAGTAGCATCATCAACCGTACTGGCTGCCCAGTCCTGAGCAAAAGAACCTGCAACAATCCATTTCTCCCGGGAGAGACTTTTTTGCAATGCAGAATACGGGTTAGGCTTTTTCTCTAAATCAGCAAGGTTGAGATACGTAAGGTTGGATTGTTCAGCTAATGCTTTCGCTAAAACGACAACGTAAGACCCAGGAGGTCCAATGACACGTACTCGTTGCTTAAACTCAATCATCCGAAAAATCCAAAGAAATTACCAACTCTTGCAAGACGAATAGCCATGTTATACCCTATAATACTTCCAGAATGAAACTCAACTTCAATATCTCCAGCAGATTCTGCATCAAGATAAGCACCGATAGGATTTGGAGACTGCAGAATAGTATCAATAACAGTTAAGTCCGTGACGTAGCCTGTAGCTGAAGGGTCATGCCATTCTTCACATCGTGCTTCAGTAACAACTTTCTCTTCAATAACTACTTGACCATAAAACTTATCTTCGACGTATACATCCATTATACGGTTTTTAAAACCAGGAAGTTTTACTTCGACTCCAATGACGTCATAGTCTTGGAATACTTGTTCACAGTGAGCAGTAACTTCTTCAGGAGTTGCCGCGAAGGCAAATGCAGAAAAAAGGAAAAGAAAACACATACATAGAGTTATAAAACGTTTCATAGCCTGATTTGGGCCGAAGATATTTATAAAGTTTACTCCTCTGTAGGTTGTAGTTCAATACCACTATCGTGATTGTCTTCAGCTTCACCGTCATGATCCTCATCATGCTCGTTAGCCGCGTGATCCTGCACGCCATCACCATCATGATCATGATTGCCATGACCAAGCTCAGTACTACAAGCACCAAGTGCAAGTACAAGAATCAATAACACCACTACAATAATTTTCTGTTTCACCGTATCACCTCCTTTAGACATGTATATGTTCAGGTCCAAATAGTGCTAACAAGACCATAATTCCTACGCCAAGCACAATTGCAAACAAATGAACAAACGTATCTGAAAGTTTACAATGCCTATGCAATTGTGGCGTAAGATTTGTGGCAGCAATATAAATAAATGCACCTACAGTAAAAGGAATCACTGCTTCACTAAGCTGCTGAGGAAGAAAAAAATAACCTACAAATACACCTGCAAAAGCACTTGCAGCAGATAGAAAGTTAAACAATATTGCTTTCTTTTTTGAAAACCCACTATATAAGAGAATAGCAAAATCAGCTATCTCTTGCGGTACTTCATGCAACAAAATAGAAACAGTTGCTGCAATACCTAAAGGAACAGAAACCATAAAACTCCCTGCAATTAATAAACCATCAATAAAATTATGTAATGCATCACCTATAAGATTAACAGGAGCCAATTGAAAAGCATGACTATGTGCACTCTCTTCTACTTCAGTCACTATATCACTTTCTTTATGGTGATGGTGATGTGTGTGTTCATGGCCTGATTTATGGTGATGATAGTGTACAAATTTCTCAATGACAAAAAAAGCCAAGAAACCTGCTATAACTGATAGCGCCAGACCTAACGTATATCCATGACTCGTTGCTTCAGGAAGAAAATGAATAAATACGCTTCCAAGTAAGGTACCTACCGAAACACTTAGTAAAAACAAGAGCGTTTTGTGACTAATTCTTTTTTTGAGGAAAAAAGGAATAATGGTAACTACCGCAGCCAAACTGACAATAAGAGTGGCAATGAGTGCATATACAAGAGACATACCAGAGACAAAGTTCAGAATATTTATAAACCTTAGTGATTCTCATTCTCAATAAGGATGGGAAGAAATACAAAGCAAAAACAAGAACTCAATAAAATCGTTGAGTGCATGCACACTTTTTTTGACGCGGATGAATTACATGCGAAAGTAGAATCAGCTGGCATAAGTAAAGCAACCGTGTACAGATTTCTCCAAGAAAATGTGAAGGACGGACAACTCTATACCTATCTTTGTGATCGACGTAATATTTATAGTAAAGACAAAACAACTCATTGCCATTTTATTTGTGAAAAAACAGGCACCATCAAACACTTCAAACTCGATAGCTTAGATTTCTTAAAAGACAAGATTCCAGGAAAAATTACTAGCGTTTCCATAGAAGTGAAAGGAATTTGTGAGGATTGCAAATGAAGGCACCCTTTGAGCTTTCCACACTTCCAAACAAACCAGGAGTGTACAGGTATTATAATACAGATGAAGAAATCATCTATATAGGGAAAGCAAAAAACCTCAAAAAACGAGTAAGTAGTTACTTCTCTAAAAACCAAACAGGAAAAACCGCACAACTTGTCCAGCATATCGCATCGATGAATTACATCGTCACCCCATCAGAAGTTGAAGCACTCCTGCTTGAAGCTCAACTTATTCGCACGCACAAACCCAAATACAATATCGATTTACGAAATAATATCAGATACGCATGGATTGTCATTACGGATGAAAAATTCCCGCGCTTACTTACTGCACGAAACAAAAAAATTAAAGGAGAATATTTCGGACCTTTTGTTTCCGGCCAACACCGGCGCGTACTTATTACTGCACTGCAAAAAAGATTTTTTATTCGAACTTGTCGCGTTCTTCCAAAAAAAGAATGTCTGCGCTACCATATAGGAATTTGTAAAGCTCCCTGTATTAAAAAACAAACACAGGAAGACTACCTCGCAGAAATCAACAAAGTACGACACTATCTTAAAGGTAATAATAAAGAACTCATCAGTCTTCTTAGTAAAGAAATGCAAGAGCACAGTGATGCACTAGAGTTTGAAAAAGCACAGGAATGCAAACACCAATTAGAAACTCTTGAATACTTACAACAAGAACTTCTCGTACAACGTAACCGTGAACATGAAGAAGATGTCATCAATTATGTGGTTGAAAAAGATATCATTCGACTTCAACTTTTCTCATATAGAAATGGCGTACTACAAAACAAACAGCAATTCAAATTTGACGAGCAAGAAGACGCGCTGGATGAATTTCTCAAAAGATACTACGACGTAAAAACTCCTCCAAGAAACATCATCTTACCACACCTTCCAGAAGATGACAGTCTTGGCGAGTACCTCAGCCAGCAAACGACCTACACCGTTAAATTTGTTGTCCCTCAACGCGGAATTAAAAAGCAATTACTTGAACTGGTAACAGAAAACCTTCTGGCCGAACAAACAGCCAGTGAGCGCCTTGCAAAGGAATTGCAAGAACTTTTTGCTACGCCAAAGCCTGTTTATACCATCGACTGTTTTGATATTTCCCATCATTCAGGTACCAGCATGGTTGGTAGCATGGTACATTTCAAAAATGGAAAACCGCTTAAAAGTGGCTACCGAAGGTTCCGTATTCAAACAGTGATTGACACGATTGATGATTTTCGAGCGATGGAAGAAGTAGTCAAACGAAGATATCGACGCACACTAGAAGGTACCATGCCCCCACCAGATCTTATTGTCATAGACGGTGGAAGAATACAAGTAGATTTTGCGATGAAAGCCCTTGAAGAGCTCGGTCTTGAAATTCCCCTCGTAGGACTAGCCAAGAAATTTGAAGAAATTTATTATCCAGGCGTAAGCGAACCTGAGCGTTACAACAAGAAAAGCGAAGCAATGCGAACTATTATTCAAGCAAGGGATGAAGCGCATCGATTTGCTATTACCTATTATAGAAACCTTAAGAGTAAGAAAACCCTGGAAAAATAATTTTAGCCCGAAATACGCCTCAAACAGACACATTTATAAATAAAAAACCACTTCCTAGACCTACGACATCCATTAGGATGTAGAGGGATGACCATGGGTCGAATCAAAACTAAATTAATCAAAGCATTGACAAACACCGTCTACGATAAATACAAAGACGAATTTACTACTGATTTTTCTGATAATAAAAAAGTCCTTGATAGTGTACAAGACGACGCTTCTAAGAAGCTTCGAAACACTATTGCAGGATACGCTACTCGAATGAAAAAACGAGATATCAAGAATCAGTTATAAGTGAATACGTATGGAACAGGATAACTCCATTTTTATTGGGACAAAGCCCTTCATGAATTATGTGACCGCAGTAGTTATCCAGTTCACTACAGAAAACGCTTCAGAAGTACTTATTCGCGCTCGAGGAAAATACATCTCTCGAGCAGTTGATGTTGCAGAAATTGCAAGCAAAAAGTTTCTACAGGATCAAATCAAAGTAAAATCCGTAGATATTAATACTGAAGATTTCACGAACAACGAAGGTAAGGAAGTGCAAGTTTCCACTATTGAAATTGTTCTTGAAAAAATCAAACCTTAATGGCGCTGTGGCTCAGCCTGGATAGAGCGGCCGGTTTCGGCCCGGCAGGTCGAGGGTTCGAATCCTTCCAGCGTCATACAAAAGGGAAGTGCAAAGCACTTCCCACCTTCCATTCTAAATCCGAATGTATCTATGTCTTTTTTCTAGAGAATATTTAAATAATCAATAAGATTTAGGTCTTTTATGTCTATCGAAACATCTCTTGAAGTGAACCTTGTCCTCGGAGGCGAGGGTCAAGACTTTTCACGAAGTACAAAAGCCCTACAACTCTATGAGATAAAAGGCAAACCAATTTTCATCACGGGTGGTGTGAAAGGTAAAGATGGACTTTTTGAATCTGAGCGATCGAAAGAATATCTTCTAGAGAAAGGGGTTGCAAAAAAAGATATTGCTCTTGAAAATACCTCAAAAGATCATATTCATGGCATATATAATTTTGAACGATATTGGATTAACGAGCATGGACTGGAAAAAACAACAGTCAATATTATTACTGATGATGCAAATATTCCTAGATCAGCGTGGTTAGCAGATATTCTTTTTCGACCTTACCATATACCCAAAATGGTTCCAACAGGAAAAAAAGCGTCGCGATTAGGAAATATTATTGAAAATACAATTTTTCTTGCGCTTCAACAGGAATTTTCTTATTACGATGTACGCAAGCAAGACAGCTATCGACTAGAACGCTATTTAGGAGAACACTACCCTTTTGAACACGAGCCACAACTCTGGCCAGCATATAACTTAGTATGTAAACTTGCAAAAAAAAGATAAAATTATTTCAAGTCTCGTCGTAAATTCTTTACTGTTGAAATCTCGATAAAACTCGCTCCATGTTGCGGTGCAAAATTTCCTGCAATCACAGCAACCTTATCTGCATCTGTCACCAAGTCATGCTCAGTCAAGCGAAGGAGTGCTTTTCGAACGAATTCATCAGTTCCTTTTACAGGTTCCATATACTCAGCATAAATGCTTCGACAGAGAGCAAGTTGACGAACGGTTTGATGATTATAGCAAAAAGAAAAGATAGGTTTTGGACCGCGATACACAGCAATCTTTCTTGGTGTCGTACCAAATGTTGTGTCGGTAACAATTGCCGTAAGATTAAGAGAACGTGCTGCATGCACAGAAATCAAAGACAAATAATTAGGTACGTCAGTTGCTGAAGTGGAAGGAAGATGTAACTTTCGTGTTTCAAGTTCACCTTCTACCTCTTCGCAAATATCAGTCATGATTTGTACAGCTGCCAAAGGATGTTCGCCGTAAGCGCTTTCACCGCTCAACATAATCGCATCTGCTCGGTCATAGACTGCATTTGCAACGTCATTAATTTCAGCACGTGTTGGACGCGGATTCTCAATCATAGAATGCAGCATTTGCGTTGCAATAATAACAACTTTTTGATGACTGATTGCCTTACGAACTAAAGTCTTTTGAATACTAGGTACTTTATGACCTGGAATTTCAACACCAAGATCTCCTCTCGCAACCATAATACCAAAGCTACTGTCAAGAATTTCGTCAATATTATCAACGCCTTCTTGATTCTCAATTTTAGCAATAATACGCACTTCACTGTCATACTCATCTAAAATAGCCTGCACTTCATGAATGTCATCTTTGTTTCGTACAAAAGAATGCGCTATAAAAGCTAATTTTTCTTCAGCAGCGAAACGAATGTATGCTTTATCTTTTTCCGTTAAAGAAGGCAGTGAAAGCTTCGCGCCAGGAACAACAATAGTTTTTTTCCCTTTGAATGAACCAGTATTGAGTACAGTGCATACAAACTCTTTATCTTTGCGTTCAACAATAACCAATTCAACAACACCATCATCAATAAGAATTTTATTCCCTATTTGTATTTCGTCAACAAAATGATCATAATTAACATGAATACATTTTTCCGTTGAAGGAGCTTGCGTATCTTGACCAATATGCACAGTTGCACCTTTGGTAAGCGTTACTTCCTCTTTCGCTTCAGTTGTTCGTATTTCAGGTCCTTTGGTATCAACAAGAATAGCTATTTTTTCACTGACTTTTCGAACATTTTCAATGACTTTTTTAGAATCTTCTACACTTTGGTGTGCAGTATTGAGACGGACAACATTCATGCCTCGTTCATATAAATCTCGAATAAATGGAACATCGCATTTGCGATCAGAAATTGTTGCTACAATTTTTGTATGTTTCTTTGTCTTTTGTTCATACATCATATCACTTCATTAGTTGTTATAGTACACAAAGCAGAGTCCTTTTATAAAGTCTCTGTAGTTTTGACAAAATGTAATATTTATAAATAAAATCATGCCTTCCTATGGTATGAAAGGACGACAGAAAAAGTTCTCGTTTGGTCATTTTGTGAAAAAAGTACTGAAAGCAACACAAGAAGACACCATGAACTTACATTCAGCTGCGTTAAGCTTCTTCGCCATATTTACTTTCGTTCCTTTACTTCTTACAAGCTACATTATTTACAGCAGAATCTCTGAGAATGTCGCTACAGAATTTCTTATCACTGCAAGCGATACCTTAGGGAGTGATAGCACAAATCTGCTCATCAGTATCGTACGTGATCTTGAACAAGGAACAATTCCTACCTTTGCATACATCATCGGAAGTATTGTCGTCTTTTACGCAATGACGCGATTCATGTATTTCCTTCAAAAAAGTATGAACAAAATCTGGCGAACAAAACCTCATATGGAACTTCTTAAAATCGAAATACAACACAGAGTAATCTCAGTACTTTCTGTTATTGCCTTAATAGCTGTCACAACACTTATTACACTCCAAAAAATAACTATTGCTCAGATTACTAAATTTTTAGGACCTGTACTCTCTCAACTCATCTTTTTTATCTTCACTGCATTTGCAATGTATTCTTTATTCGCTTTCCTATACAAATTTGTTCCCGACCGGACTATACAATGGAAAGATGTTCGAGGAGGAGCACTCTTCAGTACCATTGCATTCTGGTTAGGATACATTATCCTTCGACGAGTAATGCAAGTAAGCTGGGTTGATAACATTTACGCAACTATCAGTTATGCATTTTTAGCACTTCTCTGGATTTATGTGTTCGCGCAAATATTTTATATTGGAGCGACTATTTGTAAAGTCTATGCAGTACAATATGGCAGTCTCCAAAAACACCGAGAGGAATTTGAATCATGATTAACCACTTAGCTCTTATCATGGATGGAAACCGGCGATGGGCAAAACAGAAAGCAATGCAGCCTTGGAAAGGGCACGAACAGGGACGAGACACATTAGAAACAATTTTACGTTTCTGTCAAGAAAAAGCAATCTATGAAATTACTCTGTACACCTTCTCTATTCAAAACTTTGCACGCCACCCTACCGAAGTAGATTTCCTTATCAAACTACTAAAAAAAACATTTACGTCCAAACATTATCTTGATCAACTACATAAGGCAGAAGTACAAGTGCAATTTATTGGACGAACCGAACTCTTCAGCCAAGAAGTGCAAGATATATTCAAAACTGTTGAAGAACAAACTGCTTCACACTCAAAACATAAACTTAACATTTGTGTCGCTTACGGTGGAAGAGAAGAAATTCTTGATGCGACAAAAATACTTATGCAACAAGCTATTGATGGTACCATTCAAGTGCAAGATCTTAGTGAAGAACTCTTCACGCAAGCTCTTTATTTACGTACCGAACCAGAACTTATCATTCGTACGGGCGGCGAACATCGTACCAGTAACTTCCTTCCCTGGCAAAGTACCTACAGCGAATGGTTTTTCATTGATGAGAAATGGCCTGAAGTTACTCCACAAATTCTTGAAACTATTTTTGAACAATATAAACTACGAGAACGAAGATATGGTAAGTAGAACTTGCCATTAGTCAAATAACTTGTATTTGACACTAGGGTAAGTGGAACTTACTATTAGTTGAACTGTTCTGTTCGACACTACAGAAAATAATTATTGCTTTTCAAATACCCATTCAATATCAAAATAGAGTTCGTCCTGGATTTGCTCAACACCTAGTTCTTGATAAGAAGTACTTCGTTCTTGGATAATACCCCATTGAATAACATCAACTTCAACAGTTCCTTCTAAGGCAAAATATTTTCCTTTTTTGTAAAGCTGTGCATCAAAGTACACCTGCCTTGTAATATCAACCATTTCAAGCATACCTGTTAATGCGTAGGTTCCGTCGCCATTAGGTTCTAAAGATCGTAAAGAAAATTTTGCGTCAGGATAATAATACGTGTCAAAATAATCATAGTCATTCATATACACATGCAAGTCAAAAGGGCCTCGTGAAACGGTGAAAGTTTGCATATCAAACACTAGCGTGGAAGAGACTACTTGACTGTCATCAATCACGAGCACTCCTTGATCCATTGCCACAAAACCAGACCTCTCTTCACCTGCAAGCGTCTGCGTATTCCAAAGAACAGTTGAAGCTTCAGGAATTAATGCATAGCTTGCTCGTTTAGGCAAATCATCAGATGCAGTAAATCGATGATCTTGTTGCAGTACTGCTGAAGGCTCAGAAGAACATGCACTAAGCAATAGGACCAACAACAACATTATAACAACTACTCTCACCCAAGCACCTTGTCTTGACAACAGAAGAACTAGTTTTTAAAGATTGTGCTAGAAGAAAAAAAAAGGCTTGCACTAGGCAAGCACTAAAGTGAGATCATACTCAATGGTATCTCGAATAGCACTGTCACCTAAGTCATCAAAGACAGAGCCAGAACCATACACGATTCCCCATCGCGTTCTATCAATAGTGAATGTTGATTCCATAATAATATCAGAACCACCTACCGTAGGAACTGCAGTGAAAGTAATCTCATTTGTTGCATCAAGAATTGTAAGATCGCCAGTAACTTCGTACGTACCATCTTCATTTTCTTGCATGGAAGTCATTACGAAACGAGACTCAGGATAAGTTTCTACATCAAAGAAATCTTCACTTTTCAAATGTCCTAGTACTTTGTCACCATCTGCAGTCATAGACGTCATATCGATAACAAAATTTCCTGAGACAAATGCACCTTCTTCGCGAACTAACTCACCAGAGGTTATAGAAAGTTCTCCTTCATGACTTGCACCAACAATTTTTTCTGCAGCCCATGCAAGGACTGATTCGTCTGGGTTCACAACCAGAGTTGTGTCAGCAGGAAGTACAAGAGGTTCTTGTTGTTCATTGTCATTAGCTACTACTTGGTTATTATCAACACCAATACTTACTTCAGCCACGGAAGGTTCTGCATCGTTACTTGTTGGAACAGGAGTTCCAGGAGCAGAAGAGCATGCCGCGAGAGCAAGAAGAGCAATTATTCCTAAAAATAGTATTACTTTGTTCATAGATTGCACAGGGATAAAAATTAGTTTAAAAGTCTTATGAAAATAATAAAGAAAAGTTCAGGCGATTATCGCCGTGAACCAGAATAAAAAATATTTTCTACTTGAACGTCAGCAGGTGCAACCTTGTTGCGGTCAATAGCTTGCGTAGGTGCTTGAGTTGTTGACTTAATTTCTCTCGTCTTCTCCTCTTTTGCTTCCTGTGCATAAGTTTGCTGGAGCGTTTGCGCTTGTTTTCGTTGCGCAGCTTGATTACTTCGTAGTGTTTGAATTGTTTGCTCTTGGTTTTTTACTGTAGCAAGTAACTTTTCCATATGTTGCTCAAGTTTCATAATACGCTGATCAGAAAATTGCTTGTGTCTAGCAAGCATGCGACTCACGTCTTGAATTTGTTGGCCAAGCGCAGTATCTGTTGCAACTGCACCAGAAGAGGCCTCATGTAAATGAGCTTGACTCTGTGGGACTACATGTTGTATGCCGTCTCGTGTAATCACTGTCGTTGATTTAATCGCTTGAATGGACTCAGGACTTAAACCTGCAGCCTGAAGAGATTTATCCGCTTGATAAGAATGTTGATCCATACAAAAACTCTAAGAAAGGAGATTTATAAATCTTTCGCTAAAATAGTATGTTAGTATAGCTTTTCCTATATTTTTCAAAATCTTTAAATAGAAGCAAAAGAAAATAAAATCTATGCAAAAGCGTTTAGTTATTCTTTGTGTGCTTGTCGCAATCATCCTCGCAGGATGCTACGAGGGAAGAGGCTACGCCTACGAGCATTTGAACTCACAAGATCCAGGAGGACTTCGTAGGGAAGATCCAGGACGACCTGAAGTCAGTGCCGACAATGTAAGCATAGGTGGAACTTACGAGCACCTCAAAAATACGGGTTGCCGTGAGCAACCTGAATGTTGTGGCGAATTTAGCGCAGCGCAACAATACTACCACAACATCCAACAACAAGCAATCAACCAAAGCAATGCAACACTTTGCGAGCAAATTATTGGCCAATTTCTTGTGAGTTGTCCCGGAGAAGAACCGTATTATTACTATAACCGAGGAACTTGTTTGTATGAAACACGTTGAACACATCTTCAAAACATTAGATGCACTCATACCTACTCTTGACGTTCCTGTGATTGAACTTATAGAAAGTCAAACCAAAGATCCGTTCAAAATTTTAGTTGCAACAATTCTTTCTGCACGAACCAAAGATCAAACAACAGCAGAAGTATGTAAACGACTCTTTAAGACAGTGCATACCGCAGAAGATCTCCGTAAAAAAACAGTTAAAGAAATTGAACAACTCATTTATCCCGTAGGTTTTTACAAAAATAAAGCAAAATATCTCAAAGCATTACCTGCAGCGCTTGACACAGAGTATGAAGGAGTTATTCCTCAAACTGTTGAGGAACTCGTTACCCTCCCAGGAGTAGGTCGAAAAACTGCGAATCTCGTGGTAGCTGTGGCCTTCAAAAAACCCGCGATTTGTGTTGACATTCATGTCCATAGAATTAGTAACCGTTTAGGTTGGGTGAACACCACCACACCTCTTGCAACAGAAATGGAACTGCGAAGAATTCTTCCAAAAAAATACTGGCTCAAGATAAATTGGTACTTAGTAGCTTATGGTCAAAGTATTTGTACACCCATCAGTCCACACTGCAGCATCTGTACAATTAAGAAATATTGTCCGCAGATTGGTGTGACCACGACACGTTAGAAAACTTATTTTTCTTGTTTTTCAGATTCAGCAATACGTTCAATCTTAGGATACACGCCCGTTCGCATGAACACCTGAGAAGACTTCACTGCAACGCCTCGTTCTTCAGTTTGCATCTGTTTAGAAGTCATTAAACTCACACCTACTACAACCAATTCATTCTTTAAAGTAAGCACAGCGATAGGTTCATCAACTTGAATTTCACTCTCGACTCGTACAATACCAGGGACTTTGAGGGTTGCACCTTGCGCCATAGCTTCCACAGCAGTATCAGCAATCCAGACTTTCGGTAAATGGTCAATCGCTACTTCAATAGGTTTAATGAGCGCACGAATGCGAGTTTCATCTTGTTTTTCAGTGTAATAATGGAATGCATCAGTAAGATCCTGCAACGTGCAAAGAGCAGTAGTTTCATTAAACGGTCCAGCTTTGGTTCGTCGCAGTTCTGCCATGTGTGCTCCTGTTCCAAGAGATTCACCGATATCATGGCAAAGCTTTCGAATATACGTTCCTGCCTGGCAACCCACACGGAACAAAACATCCTGACCTACAATCTGGATAATATCTATATAGTAAATTTTTCTATTTCGAAATTGCCGCTTCACAGCAGATTTGACAGGTGGAAGCTGTCTGATTTTTCCTACAAATTTATTTAACATTACTTCCCGTACTTGCTTTTCATCGACAAGGGTATGCAGATGCATCACACAAACATATTCTTTTCCAGCAGTCAAAAGACCTTGTACAATTCGCGTACCTCGGTCAAGAGCAATAGGAAGACAACCAGTTACTTTAGGATCAAGCGTTCCTGAATGACCGGATTTTTTGATTTTGAGAATTTTTTGGACAAAAGCACTTACCTGATGACTTGTTGGACCAGAAGGTTTATCGATATTTACAATACCATAATGTATCAGGTCTTCAACAGACCGTGCAAACGGATCACAGCCGAACTTTTCACTTGTCGTGACTTCTTGCCGTACCAGAGGTTCGCGTGCAATTTTTTCAAAAGGTAAGTCTCCCATAACAACAGAAGAAAGCAAGAAGAGTTTTTAAAGCTTGTTGGCAGAAATTATTATAAATACATATTCACTTTGCTTATTTATGAGTTGGCTACAAAATTTATTTGGCAAAAGCACTGAGAAGCGAAAAGAATACAGTATTGACGAATATGTCAACACAAGCAACACTATTGCAAATATCATACAAGAAGATGCAGATGCAATTGAAAGTATGAAACAAATTTTTCTAACACAATACTCTGAAAATTCACTCTCAAATAAACCGCTACAAATAGGATCAGGAGACAGTCATGTGCTCTACAGCGTAAATAGTGAACCTATCACCCATGAATCTACATCAGTGTATTTGGCTCTCAGACTTGGACGCAATCCATATGACTTAAGCAGTGAAGTTAGAACAGGTCAACTTTTAAAAGAAGTAAGCTCATTTCTCGATGCATACGAACGTAGACAAAATCCTAGCAAATTTACAAACATTGTTCAATGGAAATCCCCTGAAAATAAAATTTATGCAGGAATACTTACACAGGATTTTTCTGAGAGAAAAACATTGCCAACCACCTCAATAAGAGAAGTAAATTCTGAATTTCTTTCAGTTACACATCCTAACGGCAAAGAAACCAAACATTTTATTGACAAGTCCCTCTGCCTAGAATATAATACAAATGCATGGCTAATACTACAGAAAAAAATAGAACTGTACAATTAGTTTTTCTTTGCAATAGTACTTGGACTTCTTCGTCCTATTGTAGGACCATCAAGCACTTCAAAGCCTGCGTGTCGCATTCCATCTCTTGCAAGACGTGCACAGGAATACGTGGTTAAGGCTCCGCCCGGTTTCATAATTCTAAAAAGTTCTACAAATATTTCTTTAGCCCAGAGCTCAGGAACTTTTCCCGGCGAGAAAGGATCAAAAAAACAATAGTCAACTGAATTACTTTCTAACTTAGGAAGTTGTTTTCGCATATCATCAAGGTGCAAAATTCCAGAACAGCGAGGTGCTTGAGTAAGCACTCCAGGATGTGCTGCCACTTCTTTGAAAAACTGCTGAGGATACTGCAGCAACTTAGCTAACTTGACCTGAGTTCCTAGCTCTATAATCTTCGGATCATTTTCCAAACATATGAAGTGGATCATGTCTTCTTTGTGTTCTAACCACCAAGCTAAAGCGACAAAGGAATTGTAACCAAGACCATAACAGACATCAAGCACCGTAACATCACCAGTGCTGTTAGCAATACCTGAAGGAAGCACATACTTTTGTAAAGCTTCGTTCAAAGCACCTGAATGCGAATGATAGGTTTCATCAACATCAGGGCTTCTGTAAGTAATTGAACCATCAGCAGTCTGTTCTTCTTTGTACATAAGGTACGGTGAAACAGAACACACATAAAAAGATTTCTAGAAGAAAAGGAGACGGAAAATATTAGCAGAGAAATACGTAAGGAACGCAATAATGACAAAAAACACATAATCATGCAGTAAGGACTGCGAAATTACGCCAAAAGATAAGTGTCTTCCACTGTGCTTGTGAAAAGCAATTTTTTTCTTCTGATGTTTTTTATTATGGGCTTTAGTATGGAGTGCGTAATACAATGCCCCTGTGAACACACCGAAAAGAAAGACCAGAAATGTCATGTACCAGTGCATCTGTAAGACTAAGCTTGTGAGTGCAAACAGTGCACCAAGGACAATATAATCTAAGAGATTCAAACTTTTCTTGTGCCAGAAAATAAATATGAATGCAAAACTCAGCATAAAGAGAGCTAGAGCGACAAAGAAAGGGAAATATACAAAGAGCAGTACAAATACAAGAACGAAAATTAACAATTGTAAGAAAGGAAGGTAATGTTTAAATTGATGCGTTTCATCAGGAGCAGTATGGGCCAGCACAGAACCTAACAGCAATCCAAGAAATGCGATAACGGTTGAAATGCTAAAACTAAATACGTCCATTTTATTCGAGCCTATCCCCACAGTTAATTTGTGTGTCACCTACTTGAAACAAGGTTGTTGTGTTTTTACCAACACTTGACCAGTTACCAGGCAAAGGAACTAAAGTGCCATCAGCTGAACGCAAGTAAATACAAAATTCTCCAGTAACTCCTAAACTTGTTTTTACTTGATCATAATTTGCACCAGAAAGTTTTGTCAGAGATTCTTCAGAAACTCTTCCTTTCGTAATAATACAGTAATCATCACTTCCACCTGCGTCACAATTCAATTCATTAATAATAAGTTCTGCACCAGATTCTAAGCGAGAAGTAGTATCTTGATATCTATCAGCAGAAAGAAAAGAGTAGAATACTGCAACAACTACAATAAAAAGCACAACGGCAATGATTAAATCAAAGGACCACGTCTGTGCTTTTCGCATATTTTTTAACAACTCATTAACCTCACTGCACTATTCTGGGAAGAGAACCTTTATAAATCTTTTTTCCTTTTCTTAAGTGTCAAGTGACGGACTTTCCCAAGTAAAAAATTGAGAAGTACAAAGTTTCTTTAAAATAATTTAGCAACCTTTATAAATAAACTCCTAAAAAAAGGAAAACTTTATAAATAACAATGTGCCTAGAAGATTTAGAATCTTTATAAGGTTGACAGGGGGGAGAAGTATATTTCTCAAAATAATGTCAAATCTTATGTTCCAAGGGGGAAAGAGAACATATGGCATCACCAGTAAAACGTTGTCCGGAATGTGGCAGTCTTAATCTTTATCATAATAAAGAAAAAGGAGAAGTAATCTGTAGAGATTGCGGACTCGTTATCGAAGATAAAATGGTCGACTTCGACCAAGAATGGCGAGAGTTTGACAGCGAAGCAGCCGCAAGGAAGCGACGAACTGGAGCTCCAATGACCTATACTCAATTCGATCAAGGTCTAGGAACAGACGTTGGACGAAAAGCAGATCTCTACAAATTCGGTGGGAAAGCAAAAAACAAATTTTTCCGACTACGAAAATGGCAACAACGTATTTCTACCGCCATTGAACGAAACCTTAAGTTAGCATTATCAGAATTAAAACGAGTCTCAAGTTTCCTTCGACTACCAAGTAGTGTTGAAGAAGAAGCAAGTCGAATTTACACCTTAGCAGTACAAAAAGGCTTAGTTCGAGGACGAAGTATGGAAAGTGTTGTCAGCGGTGCACTCTACGCAGCGTGTCGACGACATGACGTACCACGAACTCTTGATGAATTAAGTGAAGCAAGTGGAATCGAGAAAAAAGAAATTGGACGAACCTACAGGTTTATCACTCGAGAACTCGGCATCAAAATCCTACCAAGTAACCCTGCAGATTATATTGCACGGTTTGCAAGTGCACTCAAACTTACCGCAGAGACACAGAGTCGAAGTGTAGAAATTATTGAAGAAGCACAAAGCGTTGAACTTACTAGTGGGCGTGGACCAACAGGAATTGCAGCTGCAGCATTATACGTAGCAGCATTAATTAATGGTGAAAAACGAACCCAACGAGAAGTTGCAGACGTTGCAGGCGTGACTGAAGTAACGATTCGAAATCGATACAAAGAATTACTTGAAAAACTTGAACTTGAAAAAGAGATTAAAAAAATCAAGAAAAAAAAGACTTGATTTTTTTAGCATTTTCACAGGCTCAAACGATTAAAAAAATCAAGAAAAAGAAAGCATAATCATGTTCATCTGGCGACTCAGGTCGTCAATGTTTCATCACACCACACAAGCCATGTACCTATACATGACGTAAACACCACACATACATCAGGCAACAAAAACCTGGCGTAAACACCACGTCAAAAAAAAACTTTGGCGTAAACACCACACATACAACG
>CAZHNR010000003.1:0-1684 GCA_964534065.1 uncultured Methanosarcinales archaeon | reverse complement strand
TGGCGTAAACACCACGTCAAAAAAAAACTTTGGCGTAAACACCACACATACAACGTCACACACATGACGTACACCAAAAGTGCCAAGACGCAAGAGGGGTGAGAGTTCTGAAGGCTCTTGGCATTTATTTTCTCAATACCACTACATCAGAGCTAGCCAAACTACATATCCTGTAATGAGTACATAGGTAAGAATAAATAGCCAAGCATGAACTTTCGTGAATGTTCTTTTTTGCATCAACACAGTGCATCCAATAGAAACAAGAAGAAGCAAAGTTACTAATTCTGGATGCGAAATACTCACTGTTAATGGTCCTATAAGAAGCGTTGCAATAAATAAAGGCAAACCAAGACCTACAAGAATATCAAAAGTATTTGAGCCCAAGACGTTTGCCATAGCATCATCACCACTTCCTTTCCTTGCATTAACTAAACTAATAATCATATCAGGAACAGATGTTGCTGCAGCAACAATTGTGAATGCAATTAACAAAGGAGGAACACCAAGTGCACTTGCAAGTTGAATACTGCTTTCAGTTAAATAATACGCTCCAGCAGCAATAACTGCAACCATACTAACGGCAACAAGAATAATTTTTTTCAATGACCAGTTTGGAAGAGACGAATCTTTCTTCGTGGTGCTTTTTTCTTTAAGAAGAATTACAATATAAAGAAAGTAGAGAAATAATAATAGTAAAGCAAGAAGCATATTCCAAGACGCTGTAAAAAATACCATGACAAAAAGAACAATTTTTGAAAGAAGATGGAACCAAGCGTCACGCGTTACCACAATCTTTGAAAAGCGTAAAGTTCCCCCCGCAGCAAAAATACTCACTGCAGGAATAAGTAAAAGATTAAACAATGCTGACCCAGCAATAGTTCCTACACCTACAGCAAACTCTCCAAAAGAAATAACAGAAAATAAAGCAATCATTAATTCAGGAAGAGAAGAAGACACCGCATCAAAAGTTGCACCCTTCACACTTTTTGAAACTTGTAGTCGTTCTCCAATAAGTGAGGATGCCGTAGCGAAATATTCTCCAGCAAAATAAATTACTATGCTCGTAAAAATAATAATGCCAATAGTAAGCATCATAAGAATTGCTCAAATATCACAGCTTCACCTTTTGCATAGTTTTTAATTGCATCCATAAATGCATCAACTGATACTAATATACCTTGCTCTTGCAAATGTCCCAGTACATGTTTGCCCGTCACATACTGTGCAAACTGCGTAACATTCTTTGGGCGAGCGGCATGACGCATACGTTCAAAATCCACCATAACAGGAACATCTTCTGGAGTAATAATAATATGTTTATGCGGATTAGTGAGTTCAAACTTATTTAGACCTTGCTTGTCAAGTGTACGGAGTTGTTCAAAAACATCAGTGATAACTTTTCGCAGACGTGCAGCATCTTTTATCTGTTCTAAGAAGGCAGATATATGCATGCCAGGAACATACGACATAATAACATAATCATCAGTTGCTTGTAGTAATTCGGGGCCTATACCATACTCATTCGCTTTCGCTAAATACGTGGCTTCCAAGTGAATTGTATTTTTAGCTTCAACACCAGGACGAAGCACTTTGACCACGACTGGTTTGCCGTGATATATTCCTTGAAACACAACGCCACGTTTTCCTCGGTGTAGCAAAAAAGGTTCTTTTACAGTTTCAGGTA
>CAZHNR010000002.1:1411-37416 GCA_964534065.1 uncultured Methanosarcinales archaeon | reverse complement strand
ACAGGAACTTCCATATTGCCTTCCTTAGCAATTTCATAAGAATAGGAATTTAATTGTTGCATGAAACTACAAGAAATTGTCAGGTATTTAAATCTATTACCTCAGAAGGAGCAATTATTAAAAATGAAAAAGCATTTTCACCAATTATGTCTATAAGTGATTATATAACCATCGACGAACCTCTTCTACCGCTCTCGGACCTTCTACAGGATAATGAATCAAGTGATGCTTTACTTTTAGGAAAAGTACCAAAATCACAAATAAGGTGGACCTATAACAATTTTCATACGAAAATACCCAATCACAAAGACAAAAGAACATTAGCGTTCCTATTGTATGAAAGAAATTTTCTAGATCCAAACCAAATTGAGATGCCATTTTATTTAGAAGTATCGCCATACCATGCAGAAGGAACATATCTATACAATACAACCATACAATTACATGAAAAACAGAAAATATACGGAACTATGAAGTACGAAGATACAACCTTTGAAAGTATAAAAGGTAAAGATTTTCTACTTCCTCTCAAAACATCTTCTATTAAAACGAAATCAGTTAACTCAGAAGCACTTAAAGAATATTTTACAGCAATCAATAAATCAGTAAGTAATCAAGAAATCCATGAATACGAGTCAAGAGCATTATACCAATATATGAAAAATAGATTCTCAAAAGAAATTAGCGCTCTAGAACCTATTCGAAAAAAGGACGTTCATAAACCACATGCAAATCTTCCTATTTTTAGTTTTTTAACGGCAAAACATCATCACCTCATGCGAACTAACCCGGGATACATCCACCAACACAATAGTCACGAATTAATGAAAAAACAAGCAACAATGTGGGGAACAGTTCTAGGAGGATGGGGAGTGAGCGAAATCACAGGCTACAGTGAAATCAGCACACTTACTATTGCAGGACTTACTTTAGGAGCTAGTTGCTGGACAATGTACAAATTATATGAGATGTTCAACCCAATACGAAAGTAGCGCAAGAATATTTCAGTATTAAATATCAACCACAACAGTTAAACGCACCTTTCCTTCTTCTTGAAGAATTTCCATTTCACTGTAGGTCATATTCTTAATAACTGTTCGAAAAGGAACGCTATCAGCACTCACCATAGCGAGTGATGCTTCTAAGGTGTAGAACTCAGCATCCAAAATAATAGAAAGGTCTGTTGCTTCAACACATAACGTATGCTGCGCATCCAGTAATATAACCAACTCATTCAAAAAATCATATAATAGTGTTTGCAGTTTATTTGCAGACAAAGAAACTTGGTGTTGAGAAGTCGCAGGAGGTTGTACTTCACCAACCATAATAGTTTTACAAGCAAGAACTGCGGTAGCGAATGCATCTTCAAGGGTTTCTGCTTCTACACTAAATTTTTCATCAGCAGTATGTTCATGAAAGGTAAACGTTCCCATCATTAATACTCCATTAAACTAAAAAAATTTTTCTCATCGCCATCATCATCGTCATCAGTTGATTCTTCACCTGCAAGATAATCAGTACTATCGTTTAATAAATCAGAAACTGAAGGAGATGAGTCTGAAGAAGGAAGAGAAGATGTCGGTAAAGAAGGTGAAGTTGGTGTTGAAGGTTGATCTCCAAATACAGAAAACATATCGCCCTTTGGCTCAGAAAACTGAGGTTGAGGTATATCAGTTGGCGATTCACCAACAATAGACTGTAAGAATGCAATAATATGTCGGATGCGCTGCGGTGACTCTTTATCTGTGTCTATAGTAATTTGTACCATACTACATTAAAGCGCAAGGATTATTAAAAGCTTTCTACTTCTTTGATGGAGTAGCTGGTTTTGCAGATTTGGACGTTTTCACAGCAGTCGCGTCTTTTGCAGGAGTTTTGCTTGCTGATTTTTTCTTCTCTGCTTCAGCTAAAAGTGAATGCACCATTTCCCGGGCTTCACTATGGAAATCATCAGTTGTAATTTCTTCGTCATCGTATTCAGTAAGCTTGAGTGTCATCTTCAAACTATTAACTTCTACAGAGACAAGACCATTTTTTTCAAAGACATTAGCGATATGTCGAACATAGACTTCTGGTTGTTCTATACGTTTCGCTATTTCAGCGACAGTTAGTTCCTTTTCTGTTAACAACAAGTCAAGTACTTCATCAGCCTTTGTGTGGAGTGGGGAAAATTCTTCATTCATTTGCGTTCACCTAAAATATTAATGATAATCCATAAGAAGCAATGAAATACACTGCAAAGCTCAAAGCAATGTAGGTAGGAATGCTTCCTAAATTTTGTTTTACGTTTCCATATTTTATAGCACTTAAGAGCAGTGCGACAAATAAGGAATTTGTTGTCAAAATAAAAATAACATAGATAAGATAGTTCTGCGGAGTTGCACCGCCAGGCTCTCCAATATTTAACATAGACAGTTGACTTTCAGACAAATCAATACCTTCAAAGTCTTGCTTAATGTCGCTAATAGTCGTGTTCATCTGCGCACTGAGTGCAAGCATAGACGGCATAATAATGAGTCCTGCAACTAAGATAAAAATAATATAATTCTGTACATTAGCAACAAGTTCTTTTCGCAGTAAACGCATATTCTGAATGTTATCAACAATATCGTCAAGGAGTTGACTAATATTTGATCCATTTCTCACACTAATTGCAATACTTTTGAAGGTTTGCGTAATAAGTTTAGAATCAAACCGTTTACCCATATCTTCAAGTGCAGTGGCCAAGTCGCCAGTAACTCGTGCTTGCTTAATGACTCGTTCCATCTCTACGGAAAGAATGCCAAAAGCCGTACGATTACTTTGCAGTAATGCTGCATCAAGATTTAAACCTGAACGATGATTAATTGCAACAAGCCGCAGATAATCAGGAATAACTTGTTCGACTGCTAGTCTTCGCTGAAAAGCTTTCAACTGATAGGAAATCCTGTAGGTTGCAAAGACCAGACCATATACTGAAGGAAATCCTAAAGCACAAACCAGTACAATATAGAGTATTAATTGAAATAAGGTAAGTTGCAGACCGAGGAATGCAAAAGGAATAGCAAACAAAGCGATGATAAAAAATATCAGAGCTGAAATCTTTACGAGTTCTTTAAGGAGAGTGAAAATATCCTTGTCACTTCCTGATTGACGGAGTTGTGTCTGTAGCTTGTCAAAGAAACTTATCTTTTCTTTCTTCTGCTTTAGCAGTGTCATGGAAAGTTTTTTTCGTACTTCTTGCTTTTCTTCTTCTACAGTTTTTCGTTTGAAAAGTCTATCATTACTTACTGCGTTTGCTTCTTTGAGTGTTCGAAACTCATCGTTTTCTTTCATCTTAGTGAGCCTCCACACTTGGTCGTTTTCGCAGTACTATTTGTAGGAAAAAATATTGTACGAGCGTGATAAACATCCATAATCCGAGTAATTGCGGTAGTTCAAGTAGAATTCCTGCTACACTGAGTACAGCAAGTACAATCGCAAACCCTACAGTTGGAATAATAATAGAGATGAACATGTAAAACAAGGTCAACGCGCTCAGTTCTTTACCGTAATTATTAATCTTGATTTTCTGACCTTCAATGATTTCTTCAAGTTGACGATTCAGTGACTTCGTAACATTTGCACCGGATTGAATACTATTTGTCATTTGCCAAAATATGTTTCGTAAGTTTTCAGAAGGAATTGTTTCTGCTTCTTCAAAGAGTGCTTGTTCAAGTGTCATTCCTAACTCAACTTTTTTTAGCACTTCATCAAGGTAAATTCCTACGACAGGAAAATTTCGAGAAGTGTTAACAAGTGCAAAATACAAAGAAGGTTCAATTTTTGTTTCAAGTATAAGAAATCTAATTGCTGAAATTAGTTCTTGGTCAATAAGTTCTTCTGCTTTCTTATAGGATTGTCTTGGTGATGCAATAAACACAAAATAACAGAGGATAAAGACCGCTCCAAAAAACGGTGCTAACCAGTACAGTTCTCCTTGAAATAAAAGAATGAACGGAGTGAGCATAATAGTAAGTGCGAAAGCAAGAAATAAAGCTACTTTTACTGTTTTTTTGACGTATTCCCGAGGCTCCTGATCTATTCTTGCGAGTGCTAAATCTCGCTCAAGAAAGACGTGCTTCTGTGCAATTACATCAAAAATATATGCCATAGTGATTAATTCTTATCTTCAGCAGCTTTTTTACGGTAGTATTCTGCCATAATTCTTCCTACTTGTTCAATGTTGAAGATTTTTGCTTCAATCATTCGTTGGAGAATAAGCTCTTTTTCCTTTCGGTCCTGAACAAGTTCTTGCTCAGTAAATCCAGTGAACAAAGAGAGTTCTTTGGTGATTCTGTCAAACTCAGATTTCTTTTCTAGTTTGTCAGTCTTTGCGTTATACTGATAGACTGAGCGATGTTCACCATCTTCAGTAAGTTCTGCAATTTCAAATGTTCGTCGTTTACCTGTTCGACGATTTCGAAACTGTACGAGAAGAAGATTAATTGCAGGGAGTAAAGATTTCGGTACACTTACAGGCGGGTTGGAAAGCCTTGCTACTGCTTCACGAGCATTGTTTGCGTGAAAAGTACCATAACAGGAATGTCCTGTATGAATAGCTTCAAACATTGTTTCTGCTTCTCGTTTTCGACGTACTTCTCCTACAAGAATTCGGTCTGGACGCATACGCAAACTGTTGACAAGTAAATCTTCCATAGAAATTTCTCCAAGCCCCTCACTGTTTGCAAGTCGCGTCTGCATAGGTAGCCAATACAAGAAACTTGCAAGTTGCAACTCTCGCGTATCTTCAATAGAGATAATACGTTGATTTGGAGGAATGAAATTTGCAAGAGCATTTAGCATAGAAGTTTTTCCTGATGCAGTTCCACCTACAACAAGCATAGAAAGCTCATATTGCATTGCTTGCCAAATAATAGCTGCTGCTTCCTTATCCATAGTGCCGTTTTCAATAAGTTTTGTAATAGTCCAAGGATCACTTGAGAATTTACGTAAGGTAATTGTATTTCCTTTACTTGATACAGGTTGCAGGGTCGCATTTACACGTTCACCAGTACCAAGTGTAGCGTCAAGAAGCGGATGCAAGGTATTGATTTCACGACCAATAGCTCGGCCAATACGGCTTGCCATTCGATGAATTTGTTCTTCTTCAGTAAAGGCAACATTGGTTTGTAACCAACCAAATTCTCGGTGGTAGACCCATACATTTTCTTTAGCATTATCAATAGCAATTTCTTCTAATCGTTCATCTCGAAGAAGGAGATCAACGTATTCCATCCCAATAACTCTAAGTAGCAAATAACTTCGCAGAAGTAAGCGTTCCTTTTCATTCGTTGCAGGGAAATACATTACAAGAAGTTCATCAACTGCTTTTTGCAGTACTGGAGAAAGAGGTTTGTCAATTTCTTGAACATGTAAATCATGAATAGGTACACGTGTAATAAGTTCTTCTTTGATTTCTTCAAGAACTAATTCTACTGCGTGACTAATACCTGCCACGTGTAAAAAATATTTTTTTGTGTATAAGCCTGGTTCTTCCGTAATAGTTACGCGTACGGGTAAACCTTGAACATCCAAAGGATATTGTGTGACAACTGAATGTTGTTTGTCAATTACATGTGTTGAATCCAAAAAAGCACCTCTCTCCGTGTATATTTCATAGTTGTATATTTATAATGGTTTCGCTTAACCTACTTGTGGACTGTAGATGACATCAGCATCTAAATCATATGCTGCGCACTGCTGTCCTGAGATGTAAGCCTCTTCGCTTTGTTCTTCAAGTAAACATGCTTCGCCTTCTTCTACATTTTCACCGCTAAAATAGAGCCAGTCTTGAGCGCTGTTGGATGATGAATCAATATCTTGCACGTTCTTGTAAAATGCCACGTCTACAAGCGTTTCTATGCCATAACCATCAGCATTATTGAAAGGTGGACCTTCGAGGCGTTGAAGGAAACTAGGTGCATTAGTGTTCACGACAAAAGTATTTTCATCAAGAACAGATTCAGGATCAACATCATCTGCTTGCACCACATTAATTTTTGCACGTCCATCTACATTATGCAAGGGATCATAAAATCGTGCTACAGGAATTGCAGTCTCTGCACTAATACGTTCTTCCCAAATTGAATCACTTAAGCTATCTACAAATTCTACATCAACATTCCAAGTAAAAGTAACAAACCAAGGAGACTCTTGATATACTGACACAACAGACTCATCCGTGAACACAACGTCTACACCTTGCAGTGCGCCCAGTTCCGTTATTGTTTCCTTCCAATCAGCCAAGTTGGTTTCACTAATTTGAGCATAGTTTGCATCACCGTCATATGCACCAGTAAGCATCAATGATACAAGAGCTGCACGTGCATCATTTACGTATGCGAGTTCAGATGACTGTTTTTCTTGTAATCCAAATAATGCATTGAATGCTGCGATGTTAAAAGCTGACTGGGCATCACCCAGAGCTGCTTGTACAAATTCATCTACCGTGTTTACTCGTTGCGTCTTTACTTCAAGCGCGCTGAGCTCATCGGTGTTTGTTGCACCGAGTGCAAAAAGTACTGCAGTAGCTACAATAAATACTGCGAGTATACTGAATATAAATCCTTTTTTTGATGACATTAATTCCATAGCGTTACCTCAACAATTGCTGGTCCAAATAAGAAAGGAATATTTGAAGTAATTCCTTCTGAAAGTGTTAATCCTTCTGAAAGGAGATCAATATCTACCGTCCCATCTTGAATGACATCTATTTGTCTGAAAAAATTAAAAATAATTTGTTGGAAAGGGTCTTGCACATTGGTGAGTGATTGATTAACCTCATGAATACTTTCCGTGTAATAACAGTTATCAGTTCCCGTGTAACTTTCAGGAAGCGTGGCTTCAAATGTTTCAACCCCTATTCCTGTAAAAATGTCAACTTCCCAATTACATCCCTGCGGTTCGTCAGTAAAGACCCCTTCCAAATTATACGCAGTCTGAATTCCAGCTGTATAAAATATTTGCACAGAATCAGGACAAGTATTCTTGCTTGCACTCGCATCCGTTCCAATGCTGAACTCAAAGGTTGTACTGGAGTCAAAGGCATGTTCAGGAATATACACTGCAAAGGGATCACCTACATCATCATATGAAGAACCAGAATCATAAGCAGTAATATCATACAGCTCTACGCTATTCGCAGATAATTCTTTGAGCCATGCATCACCACTATAAACAAAAAGTTGCGCATCATACGGAGTAAAAAAGCCAGGAATATCTAAGGTGGCTTCGCAGCTTTCTCCGCCGTCAATTTCTTGCACAGAAAGCTCCTGCTCCAAAGGAACAAGAAGTTTGTTTAGATCATAACTTATTTTTGCAGGGTTTTGGTCGTTTAATTGTAGCTTTCCAGAGGAGATAGAAGTTCCGGGCAAGTCTTCAACTACAAAGACTTGCGTCTCAAATTCTAAAGACGCATCAATACTTTGCGTTATAGAGTCAAAAGCAGATTCTAAATCTTCCTCAGTATCAGCAGCAAAGAAATTATCAGGCGAATCCATACTTGCAATCAGTTTCATTTGATTAATTCCTTTTTCACCGGACAGTTGCATTGCAAGAGCATACAAATCAATCTCAAGAACAGTGTGTACATAGTGTGCGTTACATATCGCTTGCCCACCGTGTCCACCAAGGTACGTTGCAAATTGTCGCAATGCATCTTTTTCTTGAGCAGTAAACGCATTCCAAATAAGGTCATCATCATAATCAACATCGAGATTCAAGGACTCAAGATACACACCATTATCAACAGTAATAGTGGTCAGATTAAAGTCATTAAGACCGAGTTCTACTGACCATCGTGAAAGAAGAATTCGAGCTTCCTCTTCAGTAAGCGTGTTGGCTCGGTATTCTTGGAAAAAAGATTGATCATCGCAAAAAGCATGCGAGTTTAATCCATAAGTTGCTGATGATCCATACGACCGAGCCTCACCATCTGACAATAAAACAATAGCTTTAACAGAATCCTCAGAATCCATAAGCCGCGAAGCAGGTTCTAAAAGACCACAACTTATACACGTAGATCCTGTTTGAGGATCTGATGCGTAATTAGCAAAGAGGTCCGACTCACCACTAGCATCAACTAAAGGATACGTGGCATCAATTGTTGTTGACCAAAAGCTTAGACCAATATCAACATCCGAGATTTGAGTGAAAAGATTACTAATAAAGTCTTGAGAAGTTACAGTTGCAAGTTCCCAACGCGTGTAGATAACAGCGTTTGATTGATGATTTCTAAAATCATAAAGTGTAGCTGGCGGTGCCGCTCGCAATATGCTTGTTGTCGGCCAAACCATAGTATTAACACGATCTTCATAATTAAAGTAATTACCATCAGCGTTCAAACCAGAGCCTGAATTGCAAGTACTTGCTGCTTCGCCAAGAGGCATGTCATTGTAAGAAGCAAATTGAGAACAACCAGTAGCTTGAACCTCTACAGTGTAGGAACAGTTTCCTGCAGAATATTGATAATTTGTTCGTGAAATGCTATGCTCCCCGCAGTTCAAATTAGTATAAGTGAAATTACTCTCTGCATCACAACCAGTAAAACCAACATTACAAGTTGCTTGATTTTGTACAGGGCAACTTACATCAGCACTTCCTGTATCATTAAAGGAATAACGATACCTACATTGTTGTTGATTAGGTACAGGCACTAAACTTGAGGATCTCATACTCCCACTTCGGTCTAAGGAAAAAATAATATCGGCAGAACCAGAAGAGTCAACTGAACCAGAAAATGCCTCAGGACCGAACCTCCAAGGAACAGTTTGGCCTGCAAACTCACCTATGTCATCATAATCCAAAGTAATATCGACATCGTAGTCATCAGGTTCGCTGTAGGAGAAAAGCTCATCATCACCAAAAGTGAAATAATAGTCAGGTTGCAAATCATTCTCACTTTCTTCTAGCGTGAAACTAAGCTGTAATCGCAATTCGTCCCCAGACGAGAAACTCGTTGGAAGATAAATACCGTCATAAAGATTAGCGTAGCCTTCTACTCGAGGAATGAATTGAATTTGTTCGCTACTGTCAGGTTTTGTTTGAGAATCGTAATTTACATGTATAATACCACCACCGACATATTGCTGTGCGACACTTGTTCCCCCTTCAAATTCTATACGTAAAAGATTATCACCAGGCTCTAGGTCATCAATACAAGATGTTAAGTCAAAACGAACAAGAGAAATATCTTTATTCTGCAAGGGAGCTGTTAAAGGAACGTCACAGAGTTCAGCGTTGATGAAAAGATTTGCATCTGCAGGTAAGTCAAGTTCAATAAAAAAATCATGCGGATTAAATTCAGTTTCATCGTCATAAGGAATCTGCAGTATTGTTTCAATATCTCCTTGACCAGTAAAACCACCAAAAGAAGCAATTGCTGATAAAGTATTTTTATCTTTTCCTAACAAAAGATCAGAGTCAAATCCTTCAAAGAAGTCGAAGTCTACACTGAATCCACTCATTAAACCTCTTGTTTGTACTATTTGACGTGCATCATCACTCGGTTCGGGCGAATCAATAAGATCATAATCTACAGTAGGAGTAATAACATTCAAGTCAACATTATAGCCATCAGGAAGATTTTGTTCAAAAAATACTTCACTCAAATAATCAGCTGCTGCATCATCACCTAAGATTTCAAATATTAAGAGTTGACGAAGAACGGTGTTTGTTGGATCGACTTCTTCAGGATGAGCTGTGAGTGCTAGCAAAGTATCTTGAACATTTTGATCAAAGGCTGAAACTGGTTGTTCATCAAGTAAGGTAAACATATCTCTAGCTAGTGCATCGCTTTGTGAAGTTTCCGTACTTCCCAAAAGAAATATTTGAATAAATGCAAAACCTACGACAAGAATAATAAATGCCAAAATAAGGTCTAGTTCAAAGAATTGTCCTTTTTTATTCATAGACAAACACCGTCAGTAATGCTGATTTATTTTGTTGATCAAGTATAATTCTTGAAAATGACTGCACTATGCTTGCATCTTCTAAATCTGTTTCAAAATCATTCCTACTTAATGCAGGATAGTCTGCTGCACCTTCTTGTTGTGCGCGAATTCGAATAGCGTAATCATTTTCTATACCAAAGAGTTCTTTGCTTCCAAGGTAACAGGCAGAAGTATCGTCACAAGTTTCAGTTTGTATAATTGTTGCAAGCGCATCCCATTTATCAGGATCAAGACGTTGTTGGGTCATAAGTCCTATTTTTTGAGGTTCTGCCAGCGTCTCCCAATTTGGCGGAGCTCCTTGCGTAATAAGTTGTGCTGATATAAGCTGTGCTTCTGCATAGAGTTCTTCCTGTTTTCGTTCTCCTGCTCCTTTGTCAAAGTAGATTTGCTGCAAAAATTGTGCAGCAAAAAGAATAAACAATCCTAAAAATATGAAAAGACTCAGAAAGATAGTTTGCGCTTTAGCGTTCATTGTTCGCACCCTTCCTGATTAACTATATACGAACCGTTTACATATTTTACGTAATTGTCGCCGCGTACAAACTCTCCTTGCGCATCATATAACTTGACAGTTGCGCTGCGAAAAGAATCAAAATCAAATGTAAGAAAAGGTTCATTTGTATCTACAGTTTCTTGCTGCGCGAAGGAATAAGATTTTCCAGCAATGGTTTTTGGTATGCCTACTTTTGTGCAAAATCCTTCTGGTTGACTTTGCACCAGAAATAATTGTTGTCGAACACCTTGGACACTTTCATCAAACTGATTGTCAATATAACGTTGCACACCAATTCTTTGCATATCAAAAATAACAAGGGCGAACAAAAAAAATATTCCTAAAAGCACCGTCACGGCAAGCATAAATTCGATAGCCACTTGTCCTTTAGTCATTTTTTCTGGAAATACGAATAACATCATCGCTTATTTGTAATTGATTGCCACCATCGATAGTCTCGATTACGAGTTCATAGACTCCAGGCTGTGCAAGATCAATATCTTCAAACTCTATAGGAATACGAGAACGATGTGTTGCAGTAAGGCCTCGAGTTGTCTCAAAATTAAATGTCGTCCCAGTAAGTCCTGAAGGATTCTCAACTTCGTGTGATCTGATAGCTACGCTTTGAAATCCTCGTGGAATATTGATAGTAAGTACTTGTTTACTTCCTGGACCTTGGTAAAAGGTTTGCTCAGAGGCAGAGATAATTTCCCTAGATACTTCTGCTGACTGCGTAAGAAGAAAAGTTTGATCAGAAGAAAATGTTCCTGAAAAAAGTGCGAGCAAAGGAATCAAGAGTAACAGGGAGAAACCTACAATCATTAAGTACTCCATTGCTACTTGCGCTTTTACCCTCATCTACTAACCCTCAAAAATTTAGAAAAAAAGAAAAAAAAGATTCCAAAGAATCTAGTTAGTAATGATTCCTTTTACAGTTCCACGGTGCGTAGAAGTTAGACCAGAATACGTATTTTCATATTCAATATCTACGATAGCATCGTATCGATTTCCTTCTTCACCATTAGCACAACCATTGAAAGAGATAACTACTCGTTCTCCAGGAGATACATCAAGAGCACTTGCACCCAGAGTTACTTCAGTTCCATCTCCTACAATTTGCGCAGTCGCATTGTCACAACCATAATTTGATCCACCACGGTTATTCGTGACGTCCGCATCTTGTACGTTTAATGTGTCTGCTGCATCATTTCGAAGAGAGACTTGAAGGCCTGTCGTGGTAATTGACGCTTGGTCAATATTTACTAAGGGTTCACCAAAAGTTGTTTGTTCAGGAATATTTCCTCCTCGGAAAAAACCTAAATAAGAAATGACTCCTAAAGCTGCTGCAACAATAATTATTGCCCAACCATACGTCATAATAAATTCCATAGCCGCTTGGCCTTTTTTGAATTGTTTCATCATTATCTACACCTCTACACCACACGAATGTGTTGTACACTTAAATCCAGCAAAAACTCTTTATAAACTTTTCTGCTCATATGCCCTTCAGAACAGTAAAAACGACATACTACTAACAAGGAGATACACATTTACAACTTTCTGGTTCTCAGAAACGAGAATAACTTTTGATATAAAGAAAATTACAAATTTCCGGATCCCAAAAGTTAGAATAACTTTTGATATAAAGAAAACTAAAAGTTTTCAAATTGCAGAAATTAGAATAATTTCTAATATCAAAAGAACTTGTTCTGAGATTGCAAAAACTAGAAAAGTTTTTGGTAATTCATAAATAACTGATCAGCCAACTCGTTGATTTCCATCTTTTTAATTTGAGCAATAACCGCTAAAGAGTCAACAATATTTGCACTTTCATTAGGAAAATCTTTTCCAGCAGGAGCAAGGTAGGGCGCATCCGTTTCTGTTAAGAGTTGTTTCAAAGGAGTTTTTGTAACTATTTCTTTCACTTGGTCAAGTTTCGTCACAATACAAGGAATAGAAAAAAACCATCCATTATCGATAATTCTTTGAATAAATTTTTTTTTCCCCATGAAACAGTGCATAACAACTTTTTTTGCACCAAGTTCTTCAAGAATTTCAATAACTTCAAGTTCTGCTTTTCGGGAATGAATAATGAGAGGAAGACCTGACTTGATACTTGCTTGAACAACTTTTCGAAAAACAGCTACCTGATAGGCGAAAAGTTCTTCAGAGTTCTCTTTATCTGCGTCACTCCATTTTTGGTCCAGTCCCACTTCACCAAAGGCAACTACCTTATCTTGTGAAAGAATAAATTGTATTTCAGCATCAACTTCAGCTAAAGACATAGTATGCACTTCAGTAGGATACAACCCTAATGCAGGTTTAATCATCGGATACTTTGCAGCTAAGTCAAGAACTTTACGATTACTTTCTGGATTTGTTCCATTTGCAATAATAGCTTTAATTCCTGCAGCTTTCGCTCGCTCAAGAACTCCTTCTATATCGTCATGAAGTGGAGCAATATCCATATGCGCATGTACATCTACAATATTCATAAAGAAATGAAAAGAAAAGAAGTTTAAAAATCTGTGGAAAGTAGCTAATTTTAAAAACAGACAAGACTCAACATACTTCGGTAGTCACTTGCTGAATACCTGCGTCGTCCTAGGGCTTGACAAAACTCGTGAGGTTCCTATCCTAGGTAGTGGAACTGGCAAGCAGCAAGGTCTTGAAATAAAGGTGTCATAATACAAGATAATTGACTACCGCTTCTTTTTAACAAATAAATTATATCTTAAAAATTAATCTTTCATTCTGCCATAAAGATCAACTTTAACAGTTCCATCCCGAACACATTTTGGAAGACGAACGTCTTTCATCGCTTCACGAGTTGCATATTGTACAACAAGATGTGTAAGATTTTCTTGTTGTTTTTTTTGAGAAAGACGCAAAGAATAAGCTGTATCTTCGACAAGACAAACTAAAGCATTATAATTAGAATCAACCATAACATGATATAAGACAAACGATTTATAAATTTATTGAAGAAAAAATTAAAATAAAATCAACGCATCTTTTTGAAGCCTATGAAAATATTTTATTTTCAGGGTTCCAAGAAAAGCTACCGCATTTTCTTAAAACCTAAGCCAATTTATTGGCTTGGGCCTTAAGAAGATGTTATCTCATCTTCTTAAAGCTTTCAATAATATCAATCATATACTTCCCATCTTCTAACTTGTAGATTAAAGGTTGTTTTTTCTTGAAGAGATTCACTAAATCTAGTTCGTATTTTCCTGGTTTAAGAATTTTAATACTTTCAATATCAAGAACAACAGGCTTAGACTTATCAACATCATCCCCTAAGATATCATACACATCTTCTTCGATTTGACGCTTATCATCTGCACTGAGATTAAAGAGTTGTGGCTCATCTTGTTGCAGTTGCTCAAGTTTCTCTTTCTTTACGTAAAAAAAGAGTTTACCACCGCATACACTACATCCGCTAAGGATTTCATGACTACCGTTTTCGTAGAAAGCTCCGCAAGATACACATTGGTGTGGCATTTTTTATTTACCTCTAAGGGAAATAAAAGATGTCCCGAGAATTTGATTTGTAAGTTGTACCTGTATCATCGTCGCTTCCGTTTATTATCTTTTGTGAAGAGTTGAATTTTTTCAGGATCTTGCTTAATTTCTTTGACAATATTTGCAGGACCAATAATAGTAAGCCCTCGCCTATCACCCAGAATCATATTGATGAATACTTGACGAAAACGTTTAAACATATCTGCGTTTTTCTGTTCAGGGTAAATAACAGACAGCTCAATACCTGTGAACTTCCGGTCAATGCTTGCCATAGTTCGTTGAATAAGATCTGCTTCTTCTTCTGGTCGAAGCCTTCCTTCCAGGACTATAATATGATCGTTCTTTACAACTTCAAGAAGCTTATCTATTCGAGCATCAGAATTCAAAGGTTCAATCTGACCGTAGGGGATAAATTGTAAGGTTAATCCCATCTATCGTGTCACCTCAAAGAGCTCATCATAGAATTTTTTGACATTTTTTCCTGTTTTTGCACTGATTCCCATTACTTTGTATTGAGGGAATGCTGATTGAATTTTTTTGATGTCTGCTTTTTTCAAATCTATTTTGTTTGCAATAACAAGTACAGGAATTTTTCGCGCTTCAAGATTTCCAATAATAGTAATATTTACTTGAGAGTACGGGTCTTTTGTTGCGTCAAGCACAACAACGACAGCATCCATGTCATCAAGCCATTTGATAGCAGAAATAACTCCTTTTGTAGCTTCTTTAGCTCGTGATTTCGCTTCTTTTTCCTTCATACCATCTTTCATGAAGTCTTCGTAGTCAATTTTAGTAGCGATACCAGGAGTATCTATCAAGTTAAATGTTAATTCCTTCCCATTAGAACCTTTAATAACGACTTCTTCTTTCATCTGAATTTCACGAGTCTCGTGCGCCATAGCACTAGCACTGCCCATAGCTTCAGTTTCTCCCAGCCAATCTTCACAGATTCGGTTCGCGAGTGTCGTTTTTCCACCATTTGGTGGACCGTAAAGTCCTAGTTTGACATCCTTTTTCTTGCCAAGGAACTTGCTAAAAAAATTTTTAAGGAATTTAATCATACGATAGTCTCAACTGATGTTGTTTAAATAATTTTCTCCTAGAGAAAGAATACGAAAGAAAAAACTTACTTGTTCCAATTATATGTTCGTAGCTTTGCAGACTTACCAAAACCACATGAAGCGCATGTAGCGTGTCGTGCATGATACGCATGTTTTCCGCATCGTCGACATTGGATATGTGATTTTTTACCAGATCGTCGGCCAAATGCTGCTGTTCCTGTTCCCATTGTACTATACCTTTTGTAATTATAAAGAATTATGTCTAATTCTTGATTTCAAGCAGATGCTCGTAGCTGTGAAGAAGTCGTCAGACATTTATAAATCTTTTTGTGTTTAAAGTTTTAAATATCTTCAAGCTCAACCACTTCAGGGCAGTGTAAAGGGCCATAACCTTCAGTTTGGACTAATTGAGGACTTGTCGTGAAATCTACACGTAAAAAATCTGAAAGGAATGTAAGAAATGACTCGTAGCGAGGATGTGTTCCTTCTATAGGAAGAGAACCACCAGTAAGAGCCAAAATAGGTAAGAGAATGAAAGTTTCTTTGGTGCCAAGTAAAGTTCTATCGCGTAAAGTAGTCACTCCTTTCACCATTGCCAGCAAGTCAGCTTCGACAAATTTCTCTGCGCAAAGAGAATTTCCTTGTAAAAAAGCAAAGTCATTGTCATAACCGTATTCAGAACCAAAAAATAATACTTGTGTAAGGGATGCAAACGTAGAGATGCGTGTGCTAAAACGAAGAGGAACCTTAAGCCTGTTATACGCTAGCCGGAGAAGCCGTTCGTGAGCTATAAGTTTTTCTTCTGACCGGTCGATAAGTTCAACAGCCACATGCGTTAAGAGTTCTTGAGTTTGCACATCAAAGGAAGGAATAACTTGTGAAAGTGCTTGTTTGCTTTGAACTTTCATCACCACTTCACCGTCATCCGTAAGCGATGCTTTTGGGACAGCTAAACTATAGGTGCCTACGTACTGCATTACGTAGCGAAATACAAGTTCATGATACCATGCGATACTCTGCGTTGTCTGGCTATGCGTTACCCCATGAAAAGTAAACTCAAGTTGAGTGTTTGAAAAGAGTAGTAAAGGAAGTAAACCTCCAATAAGTTCAGGAATAGATTTTTTTTCAGGAAGTGTAAGCATATGAGTACGCACAAGAGGTTGATGAGTAGGTGAAATAACACATCCTGTATCAGTAGTAGTAATTTGTGCCCCTAACCTCAAAAAAAGCTGTTGCAAAAAGTCCCATTCAGCTTGACTTAGCTTTGCATGATCAAGACGCAATGGTTTTGCAGTGAGAACAACTAAGGAAGCACAAAGACTTATCTGAGAAAAAAGGTCATCCCAATCTGTCATGTCATACATATGCATACGTTTCAGTGAGAAGAAGTATTGTATAAAGCTTACTGTTGTTTGTCCTGTTGAGATATATCGTCAAAGAGTTTCTTAATAACTCCAAACCATTTAGCTCGTTGAGGATCGTCTGCTCGTATCGAATTAAAAAGTTTACTAAGCACATTATAATAGCGTTTAGCTTCTTGCACGTAACCTTTCTGTAAATACTCTCGGCATCGAAGAATTCCCTCTTTGAGATGTAGCAATTTTTCTTGCAACATATCTTCTCCTCGATGCAAACGGTGCAAGTCCTTAGTCAGTCGAACGATATGCTCATCAACATAATCATGAATATCTTGCTGCTTTTGTAATTCTACAGGTCTGACCTCTTCTGGCTGAGTAATCTCTTCTGGCGCAGTAAGAATAATTTTATCTACTTGTTCTTTAGATAAAGGTATCTCCGCTGCGGGAGCTACATATTTTGATGCTAGTCGCTCAGACTCATAGTCTAATTCTTCATCGAAGGAAGCAAATGTAGTTACAGGCTCAGCAGTAAAATTTGAAGAAGGTGATGCTTCTTTTTCTGGAACTGGTTGAGTAAAATCTTCTGTTTGTGTAACTGGGGCTGCTGCAGGTTTTTCGCCAGTTGCCTGTTGTTGAACTTCAGGTTCTGTTTGTTTGAGAACAGTTTTTTCTTGTTGAGCCTTGAGTTCTTTTTTCTCAACTTCTTGTTTTCCAACTTCTTGCTTCTCAACTTCTTGTTTCTCAGGTTCAGAAACAGTGTCAAGAATGAAATCTACATCCAAGTCGTCCTTGACTTCTTGCTCGGGTTCCTGTTCGGGTTCATGTTTGACTTCCTGTTTAATTTCCTGTATAGCTTCATTCTTCTTCCCGTCTTTTGCGTGAAGCTCTTGTTCATGGTCTTCTTCAGTTTTGTGCTCATCATATACATTGTTTGATTCTGAAAAATCCAATGATATTTCTGTGTCAGGAAGTTCTGTTGGGACTTGCAGTTCTTCTTCAGAATGTTCTTGTACAGCAGTAGTTTTCTCTTCACTCACAATAGTTTGCGCCGAAGTATCTTCCTGTGTTTCAGAAGCCATAGATTCTACGGAGCTCATGAGATCTTGAACAAAATGTTCTTGCTTGTTTTTATCCGCGAAGGTATCTTCCTGTGTATCTGCAATTTCTGCTTGCTCTCGTTCGTATTGTTCAGCCATTGCGTCAGAGTCAGAACTAGCCTGCGTGTGGAGTTGGTCATGAATTGCTCGCAAAGAGTCATCAGGTAAATGAATGCCTAGCTTAGATCGCAGTTCAGCAAGTGCTTCTGCTTCTTTGCTAGAAGTTACAAGAGGTTCAGCATCATAAATCTCGTCAAAATCCTGCTTCGGTTCAGCCGAGCTCCAATCCACTGGAGTTGAAGAAGGTACAGAAGGAATGGTATCATCTTTTGCATCATCTTTTTCTTCAGGAGTCGCAGTAATAGTATTTTGTTCTATAGAAAGATTTTCAGGTGGTGCTTGGCTAAGTACGTGGTCAAAATGAGGAGTATTTTGATCTACGTGAGGAGCTGAGGGAAGAGGTAAATCAGTGAGACCTAATTGTTTTCGAAGTTTTGTTATGTCTGCAAGATATTTTTCAGGATCAAAAGAATCACTGGGTAAAGACGTGTGTAATCCCGCAGGTAAGTTATCTCTGTTTAGTTCTTTTTTATTGGGACGCATCACAAATCACCACCTTGGGCGAATGCACTTGGTGCTGCTAAAATTTCGTCATCTTCAAAATTTGTGAATGCTCCTTTATCAGTATCTTGGCTTCTTTCTTCCTCATGCCATTTGGAAGATGCACTCACTGCATGATCTTCAGCAGGTTGAGAAAAATTACCTAGTGGCGAGAAAGTACTTCGTACGTTCACTCGTTCAGGTTCTTGTACGAACTCTTTGCGATGCTCACCTTCTCGATGTTCATAATCAGTTTCTCGAAGAAATTCTTTCGGATCAATAGGTGCAATATTTCGTTGCACTTCTTTTTTTTCGTGCGGTTTTTGCAGCATAAGCGTTTCAATTTTTCGCTCAAAAGGAGCCACTACTTCGTCTGTCACAACGCCGTATTCTTTAGGCGGAGGAACAGGATGTGCTTCTTGTTGCATGCGTTCTTGTTCCGCCGATGAAAGTGGGTGGTAAGCTGGCGGATGAAAGCTATGTAAATGATCCAAAGGATCGTGCCTAAGAACACCTAAACGGTGTAAAAACTGTTTCAATACCGGCACTCTAGTTTTGCGCTTCGCTATCTCTGTTGGAGCACGAGGCGGTTGAAGAATTGACGTCATACTACTTCCCACTAGGTTCTATTGGCGCTAAATAGCTTAAAAATATTTTGTGAGTACTTAGTAATGAAAAACTAGAGAAAAGAAAGAAGATTAATAAAGATACGTCGTAAAAATAAACGTATGGAATCATCCACTGAACTTGCACATATCATCCAAGAGATGAAGCACCGAGTAGTCTCTCTTGACAAACAGAGTAGAGAACTCAAAACATTAAGTAAAAAAGTTACTGTGCACAGCGACATTCAGAGAAAAACGATGAAGGAAGAGTGCGCACGTATCACTGCAGAATTAGATAAAATTCAAGAGGATATCCATACGACGATTTCAAAAATACACACAATAGGTCATGCATTAAAACGATGTATTCGTATTCAAGAGTTCAATCTTCTCCGCGAGCAAGTAGATGGTATGCAGTTTGAAGAGTTACTGAGACGACCACAACTCCTTAAAGATTTTAGCCATTACGCTAAAGAATAATTATTTTTCTGCAGCTATCACTGCTTCAAGAGCAGAACGAGCTGCTCGTGCGTGTTTTGCTCGAGGCGTATTTACTGTGAAACTTTGTAGCCAGAGACCTGGAGTAATTAGTGTGCGCAGTACCCAAATATTTTTTCGAGCACTAAACTGCTGGAGTTCAAAGGAAAGTGCTGCAATTAAGGGAAGCAGTGCCGTGCGCAAACCTAAATTCACAAAGAAAGGCAAGGTTTTTGGAATTGCAATGTATACCAATATACTGAGCAGAAATACAACAAATATGAAAGTTGTTCCACACCGAAGATGTACTTGAGAACTTGCAAGTATGTTTTTTAGCGATAAACTTTTTCCTTCTTCCAAACAATTAATTGCTTTGTGCTCGCCTCCGTGGTAGCGGAATAAATCCTTAATATCTTCTGCACGTCCAATCAGGTATAAATATAAGACAAAAATAAGTAACGTGACCACACCATCAATAATGTTAAAGACCCAACTCGGTACTGCAAAATAAGAGTCAAGAAGTGTTGCAACACCCAGCGGCAGGAACTTAAACAGAGCTAGGCCTAGGACCACGCTCAGTGCGACAGTTCCCACAAGAAGCCATACGCTCATTTCCTCGCCTTCTTCTTCAGCTGCAGCCATATTTGCCGAATGCATAAGACTTTTGTAGCCAATAATCATCGCTTCAACAAATGCTACAATACCACGGATAAAAGGCCAACCGAGCGGTTTGAAGCGACTTCGGATGCTTTTGAACTCAAAGGTTTCAACTTGCAATCCTTGCTCGTTATGTACTGCAATAGCATAATGATCTTTTCCTCGCATCATAACTCCCTGAACGACAGCCTGGCCACCATACACAGGTTTACTTACCATAAGTAAGAAAAGCGACCAAATCACACGAAAGAACTTCATTTTCATAGATAATCAGAAATCAATATGAGTTTTTATAAGTTTGGAAGAAAAACAACTTAATTCGCCTTGAAGAAAGATAAAAAAAAGAAGATTTCAAAAGACTTTGCAGAAATACTACTTCTTTTTGACCTCTACGCATACTCCAGAGGAGATGGCGGAACTTCGCGAAACAGTACAATAACCGAGTAATTCAAAACGTTTATATATCTCTGGCAAGTTTGAAAGGCTCAGAGAAGAGAACAAAACGATTGAGACGGAAAGCATTGCCTTCTCTTACCCTTGATAACCGCAAGCTTTCAAACACAGATACATGTTACAAACAAAGGCACTCAGGCCAAGTCACCGTGAGAAAAAACGATACATAGTATACGAAGTGCAACCGCAATGCGATATGCACAAATTGCAAAAAGAACTCATTGATGAACTACATACACTCCTCGGAGTGTTTATGAGTGCACAAGCAGGCATCTTACCTGTGACCGTCAATCAATCAACACAACGAGGAGTGCTTCGCGTAAACCACACTGCTGTGGACCACATCAAAGCATGCTTCGTTATGATTTCACATTTACAAAAACAAAGCGTTCAGCTACGCTCAATCACCGTGTCTGGTGTATTGAAAAAAGCAAAACTCAAACTTAATGGGGAAAGCTAAAGTCATCAAAATAACTTTGGCTCCCGCAAGAGGAAAACAAAAATGCAACCAATGTCACATCAAGTAATGGGATACGATCGGGCAATCACTATGTTTAGCCCTGATGGCCGACTACTACAAGTAGAATATGCAACAAAAACAGTTCGTATTGGAAATACCGCTATGGGCCTTACCTGTAAGGACGGCGTACTTTTAGTAACTGACAAACGAATCAATGACAAATTGATTGTTGCTTCAGCAATTGAAAAGATTTTTCGAATTGATGATCACATTATTTCCACTGCTGCAGGAATTTTATCTGACGCACGCGTTCTCGTTGAACGAGCACAACAAAAAGCTCAGGAAAATCAAGTGACTTTCGACAGTCCTGTTGATACACTCCATATTGTAAAAGATATGTGTGCGCTAAAACAAATGTGTACCCAGTCAGGCGGTCTAAGACCTTTTGGCGTTAGTATGTTAGTTGGTGGTGTTGATGAAGACGGTGCAAAGCTGTACCGAACAGATCCTACAGGACTGTATTATCAATTCCTTGCAACAGTTATTGGTGAAGGAGAAAATGATATTTCTGAAGTTCTGCATAAGGAATACAAAGAAAGCATGACTATTCATCAAGCATTAAAACTTGCTGTTAAAGCACTCAAAGAATTCTTAGGCGATGATTACTCCTTAGAACGAATTGATGCAGCATATATTGATAGCTCTACTAAACAAATGAAAAAACTCTCAAAAGAGGAAATTGAAAAAGCACTATGAAAGGGAATAAGTTAATCGATGATCATGTCCAAATCTCTGTGAATCTAGCTCGGCTAAAGTCACACGGGAAACACTTTGAGATAGTCATTGAACCAGATAAAGTAGTTGCATATAAACAAGGTGAAGCTACTGACATCGAAGATACTTTACAAGCCCAAACCATTTTTGCTGATGCAAAAAAAGCTCTCGTCGCTCAGGAAGGAGAACTCAAAGATGTCTTTGGAACGACCGACGTGCTTGAAGTTGCTAAACAAATCCTAGAAAAAGGAGAAATTCAATTTACACATAAGTACAGACAAGATCTTCGCGAGCAAAAATACAATAAAGTTGTACATTTAATCCACAGGCACGCTATGAATCCTCAGACAAAACTTCCTCATCCAGAAAACAGAATTCGTTCTGCAATGGAAGAGGCAAAAGTCCGTCTGAATGATTTTAAGAAAGCCGAAGATCAACTTGAAGAAGTAATTACTCAGCTCCGACCAATAATGCCTATCTCGCTTGAAAAAGCGACCATCGACATGCATATTCCGGCAGCTTCGGCTGCAAGAGCACGTACTATATTACATAAGTACGGAAAAGTGCTTCGTGAAATGTGGGGACAGGACGGGAGTTTATCTGTACAATTACAACTACCAGCAGGGATGCAAGAAGAATGCACTGCTGAACTACAATCCATTACACATGGTGGAGTAGATATTAAACTCAACAAATAAAACTGAGGTTCTTTGCAGATCATAAAGATGCAGTGGATGAGTCTGCTGTGTTGCTGCAAGGAACATAAAAAATACTAGAGGGATACCCTTGAGTGAATTATTAATTAAAGAAAAAGAAATTGTCGTTCCAGGACAAGTATTGGCAGAAGGTATGGAATACCTACCAAGTCATGGAACCTATCGAAAAGATGAACAAATCCTTGCAAACCGAGTAGGTGTTGCAGTGATTGATGGCAAAGTAATCAAAACGATTCCTTTGGCTGGAAAATACTTACCAAAAAAACATGACATTATCATCGGTAGTGTCATCGATATTCTGAGCATGGGCTGGAGAGTTGAATTTAATTCTCCCTACACAGGTCTGATTCCTGTTCGTGATGGAAGTTTTGAATTTATTCCCAAAGGTGCAGATCTTGCACGGTACTTCGATATCGGAGATTACTTTGTTGGAAAAATAACTAATGTAAGTGGACAAAACCTTGTTGACGTGAGCGTCAAAGGACAAGGCTTATACAAACTTCGTGGTGGACGAACTATTACCGTGAACACGAACAAAGTACCTCGAATTATCGGTAAAAAAGGTTCAATGGTTTCCATGATTAAACGAGCTACTGATTGTAAAATCACTGTCGGACAAAACGGAGTTGTATGGCTAAGCGGTGAACCTGCTATGGAACACTTAGCTCTTCTTGCTATTAGAAAGATTGAGGAAGAAAGTCATATTCCTGGTTTAACAGAACGAATAAAAGTTTTCCTTGAAGAAAAAACCGGCAAAGCAATTCCTGAATATGTTCCTCGACAAGACAATAACGAAGAACAAAGTTTTGAGAATCAAAATGATGAGGAAGGTAACTAAAATGTCACAATATAAAGAACGATACGATGGTCGAGATTTTGATGAAACTCGTCCTATTGAAGCAAAAGCAGGAGTACTTCCAAATGCAGACGGTTCTGCATACTTTAAAATTGGTGACACCGTTGCATACGCTGCAGTGTATGGTCCTCGGGAAATGTTTCCACGACGACTTGCTGATCCTAAAAAAGGCGTACTTCGAGTGAATTACAATATGATGCCATTCGCCGGTCCTGGTGAACGAGGTCGACCTGGTCCAAATAGACGAGCGAAAGAAATTAGCATGGTAAGTGAAAAAGCTTTACTTCCTGCAATCGATATTAGCAAATATCCTAACTCCGTCATTGATGTGTTTTTAGAATTACCTCAAACTGACGCAGGAAGTCGATGCGCTGCAATTTGTGCTGCAAGTATTGCTTTAGCTGATGCTGGAATTCTTATGAAAGATATGGTTCCTGCAATCGGTGTAGGTATGGTTGGCGACACGGCAGTTGTTGATTTAAGTTACCATGAAGAGCAACCTGAAGGTATGGAAGCAGTAGATATTCCTATTGCAATGATCCCTTCAACTGGAGAAATTACTCTTCTGCAACTTGATGGAATGATTGATCCTGAAACACTAAAGAAAGTGATTGGTAAAGCAAAAGCAGCATGTGAAAAAATTGCTGAAACGCAACGCCAAGCACTTCATGAAAAATACAATGAGGAGGGACAATAAAATGAAACACAATAAAGATGCTCCAAATAGTAGTAGTCATATTATCAAAGCTTTAGAAGCTAACATTCGTTACGATGGTCGTAAAAAGGACGAGTTCCGTCCAATTGAGATTGAGTACGGTGTGAGTAACACAGCAGATGGTAGTGCAAAAATTACTTGCGGTGAAACTGAAATTATCTGTGCTGCATCCTTATCCGTAGGTACTCCGTTTCCGGATCGACCTGATGAAGGAGCACTTATGGTAAGTGCAGAATATTTGCCTATCGCACATAATAGTATTGAATCTGGTCCTCCAGGTATTGTTGCTATTGAAGCAAGCCGAGTTATTGATCGAAGTATTCGTGAAAGCGGATCTGTTGATGTCAAAAAACTCTGCATTGTTGAAGGCGAAAAAGTCTGGGTTGTCAGCGTTGATGTTATTCCATTAAATCATGATGGAAATATTATTGATGTTGGTGCTCTTGGTGCAATTGCAGCTATCAAAAACGCAAAGTTCCCTGGTCTAACTGATAAAAATAAGGCAGACTACAAGAACAAAACTGACAAAGGACTTGAATTAGTTCACATCCCTATTTCCATAACGGTTTGTCGTATTGGCAACGAACTCTTCATCGATCCACGGAAAGTTGAAGAAGATAATGTTGATGCGCGCCTAACTATTGCAGTAATGGAAGATGGTCGAATTTGTTCTTTACAAAAAGGTGGCGATGACGCCTTTACGCATGATGAAGTCAATCAAGCAATTGATATGGCAGTAACAGCGTCAAAAGGGCTACGTAAATATTTAGAGTAAGCCGAAAGGTTTATTCGTTTTTATTTCCTGCGAGCTTTTTTGCGAGTGGGCGCAAGCAACTAGTTGTTTAGCGTTTTTTATTTTTATGGCAACATAATGTTGCCAACTTTTCTATAGATTTTTATACTAGAAATTTTTTAAAATATTACTATGAAACTTTACATTGTTCGACATGGGCAAAGCAATTATAATGTTGAGCGAAAAATTAATTTTCTTCCAAGCAAAGATTGTTATCTTACAGAGTTAGGAATGCAACAAGCCTATGTGACAAAAGAAGAACTCAAAGATAAAACATGGGATGCGGTTATTGTTTCTGAACTCTACCGAGCTCAACAAACAGCTGCCATTATTAATGAAGATAAGCAAGTCCCGATGTTCATTGATGAAAAAATTAATGAAATCAATACAGGTATTGATGGTCAAGATTATGACGAATATCATGCCAAGCTTAACGAGCCAAATCACATAAAACGAAGAAAAATATGTCTTCCTAACGGCGAATCCTATGAGGATGTAAAGGCACGAGTGAAATTGTTTCTTGATCAGTTAAAGCGCAAGAACTTTTCTTCAGTACTTATCGTGACGCATTTTATTGCTATGATAACGCTGCGTCAATTATTAGAGAATCAAAGTGACGAGGAATCTATTCGTTTCAAACCTAAAAATGCAGAAGTGTATGAGTTTGACATGTGATCTTTTGCTAATTCTTCTAACGTATCTACAAGATAATTCAGTTCTTGCTTAAGAGGAGCGTAGTCAGAACTCGTCATAAGCGTCGCAAATCTTTGCCAGTCTGAAGCATTATCTTCAGGTTGTTGCCACCATCTGTTTAAGTCATGAGGACGAAGTAAAGAATGAGTCATATGATTTCGTACTTGAGACCATATTTGAGAAGCAGGTATATGCGTAGTTGTTGCAGCCCAACAAAGAAGTTGCGCGTTGCGTAGTGTCTGTGTTACTTGCTTGGCGTCCTGTGCAACGAGTGTTGCAAACTCAGTGCCGTAGGCATAGTTTTTTCCTTGTAATTGTCGCTTCTCGCGGGAACGTAAACCGTTTTTGCCTTTACTATTCCAAGTTTTTCCTTGTATCGCCGGGGAGAGAAGCCGCTGTGAAGTTGTTCCTCCAAGAAATTCAACAGTAGAGGCAAGTATTCCAGAAGTTTTTGTGTATGGCTTAAGACCAGCTACAGTTATATGTAGTGGATTATCATATCCTGTACGTATAAGATTTGATGAAAAAAGTATTTCAATTTCTGATGCTAAGGTACCATACCACTGTGCTGGACGGTGAGCGAATTCCCAAAAACCATCGATATCTTTAGGTATTCCTGCTTTTTTTGTGCGCTCATACGCAGGAGTAAGTTGTTTTTGCAAGACAGCACAATGCCGTGAAAATTCTTTTTTCTTTTGAGCAGAAAATGAACTATAGCCTCCTTCTGCAAACCAAGTAGTATAATCTGGAAGAAGAGTACGCCAATGGACTTCAACTTCAGCACCTATGCTTGGAAGAAAAGTATTTGTTTCATACTGTTTGTCAGTCTCAGAAATCATACGTTCAATACCAAATTCCTCAGCAATTCGAAGTTGAGGTGAGAATCGGTCCATAAAGGAGCAAAATGCTTTTGAGATTTTAAAACTATCTGCCCAGAGTAAAGCTTTTAAACAAGATACACCGACCTTATTTCATGCTTCTTGGGAAAATTTTTGGCAAAGTGACCACTACGGAATTTAAGTTCTTAGTAGAAGGTCAGACCAAGAAGTTTGAATACGTGCAAGTCTATCATCCTGTATACGATTATGTTCTCTGCCAAATTCTTGAAATTGAAAAACAAGAAAGTTCAACAACCGCATTTTGTCAAGTCATTGGATTTAAAGATAAAGACGGTAAGATAAAGAAATTAAAGATTCCTTTTGAACCAGGAACAGAAGTTCTTTTAGCTGAAGAAGAATTTATTAGCCAAGTCATTCAGCTTGAAGATTCTGAAACAGGAGCATACCTTGGTAAACTTGAAGGAAAAGATATTCCTGTACTTATTGATTTGAAAAAACTTCTTACAAAACACGTAGCTATTCTTGCAAAATCCGGAAGTGGGAAATCTTACACTGTCGGAGTTCTTCTTGAAGAAATTATTGAAAAGGGTGTTCCACTCATCGTTATTGATCCCCACGGTGAATACCCAAGTATGAAACAGGCAAATAGAAATGAACAAGAGAAACAACTCATGGCTCGTTTCAATGTTGAGCCAAAAGGGTTTTCTATTACTGAATACGGCGACCCACAAATAAATCCTGCTGCACGTCCTCTTCGCCTTGCAGATAATTTAACTCGTCAAGAACTTGTAAATCTTCTTCCTGTGAAACTTTCTGCAGCGCAACTTGGCGTACTCCACAATGCCATGCAACAGAGTGGTGACGCAACAAATATCGACAGCATACTATATCACTTGCAAGCTGAGGAAAGCAATGCAAAATGGAATGTCATCAGTGTTCTTGAACAGTTAAAAGAGTTGAATCTTTTTTCTCCTGCACCGACACCATTTCATGAGCTGGTAAAAAGTGGTAACTGCACTATTCTCAATTTCCGTGGAGTAAATCCTGATATTCAAGAAATTATTGTCTATAAATTATGTAAGGACTTATTTGAGCTACGAAAACAAAATAAAATTCCTCCATTTTTTATGGTGGTTGAAGAGGCACATAATTATTGTCCTGAAAGAAGTTTTGGTGAGAAAAAATCTTCAAAGATTATTCGTACGATAGCAAGCGAAGGTCGGAAATTCGGTCTTGGTCTTTGTGTTGTTTCGCAACGTCCTGCACGAGTTGATAAAAGCGTACTGAGTCAGTGTTCAACACAAATTATTATGAAACTTACTAATCCCCAGGATCTCAAAGCTATGTCTTCAAGTGTTGAAGGATTAACAAGTGCAACGGAGCGAGAAATTCAAGAACTCCCTATTGGTACGAGTGTCGTAACAGGCATTACTGATGTTCCTCTATTTGTTAATGTTCGGCCTCGAAAGAGCTTACACGGAGGAGCTGCTGTTGATATTCTTAACTCAACAACAAGTCTCAAGTCTGACGAGCCAAGCTTACTTGACCAAGTGCAAGAATTTAGTGACGCTGAAGTTCTTCCTTTATTCTTCCCAGGCATGGAAGCAAAAGATGTCATGCTTATGAGCGAGCGACCAGTAGCGGAAGTACAACTCTGTTTGATCCCTGTACTGCAAGTACAGTGCGTGCAGGAAGAAACAAGTTTTAGTGTGCTTGTTGACTTAACCACAGGTGCAATCATCACAGACAAAGATGAATATGCACTTGATCAAAATAAAGGAAGTAAAATGCTTCCTGCTCTAGACAGATTATCAAAACAAGAACTCCAAGTTCTTCATGCCGCGTTTCAGTTACAATCATTTACTACGACACAAATTGTTGGAAAGGTTGGTTTAGTAGCGCAAACACATTTAGATAAATTAGTAAGCAAAGGCCTCATTGTGCAACAAGGAACACAATACGAATTAAGTTCTCGTTATATTTTTTCTAAACTAGAAAATTTTAAGGAATTTTCAAAACCTCGCTACGAACAAATTTCTTATGCAAGCAAACAAGATCCTATTCTTAATATTGATGCAGTTATTACGCAATTGCAAAAATTTACTGATGTCAAGGATCATGCGCAGGGATTTTTTGTGACGTATCAAATCCAGTATAAAGAATAAAATTCTTAAAGCCCTCAGTCTTTTCATAAGCAATGCAAAAAGAAACATGGGAACAAACTATCGCTCAGCTAAAAAAATCAACGAGTATAGATGTCATTGATGAAGCTGTTGCAATCACTCTCCTTAACGAAGAGATTCCTGCAGCGCTGGCGCGTTCCTTACTTGACGTTCCTCACAGTACAGAAGAAAAACCAACTATCGGTGTCCTCTTTAGTGGCGGAGTAGATTCTACATTTCTTTGTTTTCTCCTGCACCTTGCAAAGATTCCTTTTGTTGCAGTTACTATCGGATTTCAGGATCTTAAAAATCCTCAAATTGTTACAAAAGGATTTTTAGAATGCCAAAAGTTCAAAAATAAAGGTTGGGGTGTACAACGCCAAGACCGACCTAAAAGAATTTTTTCGCATAATACAGAGCAAAAACTCCCTGACGACATACTAGTTGCTAGAGAAGTTGCAAAGAAATACGGCTTTACACATATCGAGAAAATTTATCAGTTTGATGATGTAGCCACACTCTTCAAAGAAACAGTACAAATTTTAGGTCCTGAACTCACCAATGCAGTAAATGTAGGTGTTGGCAGTGTTGAACTTGCAGGTGTACAAACCTTGCATGAGTCCTATCCTGACATAAAACATATTATGGGCGGGTTAGGTAGTGAAGAAATTTTTGCAGGTTACAAACGGCACGCCGACGCAACTAATATTACTGAAGAATGTTGGAATGGTCTTGAGGCTATGTATACAAGAGACTTACTTCGCGACTTTGCTATCGCAAAGGCGCAAGGTATCACTTGGTTAACTCCTTTGTTGGATGAAACACTCATCGTACAAGCTATGCGCATCCACGAAGATCTTAAGTTAAAGAATGGTTTAAGTAAATGGATTCTGCGTGCTACTACTCTTGCTCTTGGTTTAGATAAGGAATTTGCCTTGCGTCCTAAAAAGGCAGCACAGTACGGTAGTCGAACTGACCGTGCAATCGAAAAACTAGCGAAAAAAAACGGTTTCAGCTTCAAAAAAGACTATTTAGCTTCACTTCTCTAACCAGCACACTTATAAATGTAAAATTGTTTTTCTTGCTCTACAATGGCATCTGCAAATGTTACAACTCTTGTAACACAATCAAGCCCTAACCTTATTACCACTATTGGTATCGCCTTAGGAATTTTTCTTATTGGCCTTATTGTAGGAAGAATTGTTAGTAAGTTAGTGCATAAATTTCTTGAATTTCTTGGTCTTGAAGAAGCCATTACAAAAAAAGGGAAAAAAACTTTCTCCATCCACAAGCTCATCTCAGAAAGTGTAGCTATTATTGTCTATGTTATTTTTGCAATTATTGCTCTCAATTATTTAGGTGCAACGCCCATCATCGTCACCATTATTGGAAGCATCGCAATTATTGTTGTCCTGATTAGCTTGCTTCTGTCTCTTCGAGATAGTATTCCAAACATGATTGCTTACAACACCATACTCAAAGAGCGACAAATAAATATTGGCGATACCGTGCACATTGATTCTGTAAAGGGAGTTATAAAAAAAATTACTGTGTTTGAAGTGCAGGTGCAAACGAAGCAAGAAGATATCATTCATATTCCTAATCACTTATTTCTTAGAGAAAAATATGTATCTAAAAAAGCACCAGAGAAAACTAAGAAGTAACTCCGAAAATTTTTAAACTGCATTCCATTCTTCTCTCTCAAAACATGCGCAAAACAATCAAAAATACTTGGAGAAAAACACTTCTTGGTCTTGAAGCTACGTTACTTCCTTATATTTTCTTCACAAGTACATTTGGAGTACAAAGAGAAATTGAAAAATATCATCTTAGCCCTGAACGAACAGTAATTCAGAATGAATTTGCTATTACTATTATTGGAGAAGACCAACCACTTCCTGAAGGAACTATACGATTTTTTGAAAGAAATCCAATTGAAAAACCACACACCATAAAGATTACTCCAAAGGAATTCTATAAGCAACCTCTTATATTACAGGCAAGAAAAGTAGGCAAACTATTCGGCAAAGGTTTTTCTGGACTATATAATAAATATAATCAAGTAATTCATCTAGATACCTTAACCTTAGAAAAAATTGTGCATGAATTTGCTCATGAAAAAGGTTTCACACTGGAACAAAAGAATGAGAATTTTCTTCAAGAATGGGCTCGCATTTCAGGAGAGGACGCTTATGTGACCTTAGGGGAAAATATTTTTGCTTATCTTGTTTCTCATGAGAAAGACTCTTTACTCTTGCAGAACGGTTTTGTAAGTAGCTACGCGAAAACGAATGTACACGAAGACATAGCAGAACTCAAAGAACATGTTGAACTATTAGTCCATAAAGAAAAATGGAAACGTCTTAATTCAAGTTACGCCAACCCCTACCTCCAAGAAAAAATAAAACTCCTTATAGAACATGATGTTATTGACTCCACAGATTTTGAATTCGCTGCTTTCGCACAGGAACATTCATGGGTTGCGAATCCACACGAATCACCATTCTCAATACACATTCTTAAAGATCGAGAAAAGGAAATACAGAAGTTTCTCAAACGAGTCCCAGAAAGTACACATACATACAAGATAAAGAAAATACAATTTCTCAATCATATTGCTACAAGTACTCTACCAATCTACGGCGGTCAAGAATTTCTTCAAAATTATCGCAGAGGCTATTTACAGAAGAAGTTAACCTATATATTTCCTCTACTAGAATCCGCAAAAGAGCGAACACAACTCATTGATCTTATGCAGGTGCTCAGTAAAGAGTATCCCAAAGATTTCTACACACCTCAAAATCAAGAAGAACTAACGAGCATCTTTGCAAAAAATAACGAACTAGCACTACTACCAAAAGACAGTCTACAATCCTATGTTTCTGATGCTGTGTATAAACTCTACAACCTAGCACAGGAAACGAAGCCTTAGTAAGGTTTATATAGAAGGTTTGCGTCATGTAAGTGAGGCTTTAGTATGGAATTAGAGAATGACAATATGCAGTTTCCTGGCGATTATGAAAAGTATGACGCGTCACAATTAATCGATCAGTACAAAAAATTATATGATGATATCAAGCACGCATATCTTGCTGGAGATGGGCTTCCACTTCCAGAATCAGTTCCTGAATTTGATCACATATTCGTCCTAGGAATGGGAGGGAGCTCTATTAGCGGTGCTTTCTTGCAACAATATCTGCACGAATTACAAATAAAAGTCCCTTTAACCGTGGTGCAAAACTATGTGTTGCCACCCTATGTAACTGAACGCAGTCTCGTACTTGCAATTTCTTACTCAGGAAATACTGAAGAAACAGTGAGCGCATTTAGACAGGCATTAAAAATTACTAAATTCTGCTATGCATTCACAACAGGTGGAAAAATTGAGGAAGTCTGTCAAATTGGAAGATATCCTTTCTTAAAAATTCCTAAAGGCTATCAGCCACGAACTGCTGCACTCTCGCATTTATTCTTTAGTGTGCTTCGTGTACTTGAACGACTTACTATTATACCGCCTCAGGGCGAAACTATTGCTCGTATGCTCAAAAGTCTTGAAAAAACAGATTTTCCAGCAATTGGCAGTCAACTTTCTGAAAAAATCATGTACGCTATTCCTATTTTTTATGCTTCAGATAAATATTGGCCTGTTGCCTACCGTGCAAAAACACAGATTAACGAACATGCAAAGATTCATGCATTCTGGCACAAGTACCCTGAATTAAATCATAATGAACTCAACGGGTATCAAAACGTACTTGCAACGTATCATATTGTAGCGTTCAGATTTGATGATGATCATCGTCGAACTCAAAAACGTATGGATTTAACTAAAGAAATAGCGAAGAAATCAGGCGTAAGTACAACTGAGATTAAGCTTACCGGCGAGTCTTTCCTGACTAAACTTTTCTCAGCAGTTCTTATTGGAGATTACTTGGCGTACTATGCAGCTTTGAGATACAAAACTGATCCAAGTCCAGTTACTATTATTGAAAACTTCAAAAAAGACATGGGACCGTTTATTTAGGTTCTTACCCTTTTTTTCCTTTCTTTAGCTCTTGCAAAGCTTTATAAACGAACATTGGTTTCTCCAAGCTTGCAGTTCGGGGCTGTAGTGTAGCTTGGCCTATCATTTGTGGTTTGGGACCATAAGACCCCAGTTCAAATCTGGGCAGCCCCACATCTTACAATTATACGATACTGCTGGTATCACAAGAAAAAAGAAATCTGGTACGAAATTACCATCTTTCAATCAACGAGAAAAAAATGGCAAAAAACAATACTGGTTCGACGAAACGTTTCGGTACTCGATACGGGAAAACAACCAAAGATAAATTCGGTGCAATTGAAGCGCAGCAGAAAAAGAAATATACCTGTCCTCATTGCTCAAGAGATCAAGTTCGACGATTAAGTACGGGAATTTGGGTGTGCCATAAATGCGGTGCTAAAATGGCATCTAAAGCATACACAGTAACCAAACAATCCGCTATTCAGACGAAAGTCCTTGAGATGTAAAAATGGCAGAACCTAAAGAACTGTAAGTTCTTGGGCTCCGACATTTTTTAAAAAATAAAGAGAATAAAAAAAAATGGCAGAATATAGATGTTTTTCTTGCAACAAAACCATTGCAGATAATCATATCCGAAAGAAAGTCCGTTGCATTTATTGCGGCTCTAAAGTAATTTTTAAGCCACGAACAAAACCAGCAACTAGTCTTGCTCGCTAGAGCATCACTTCAAAATGGAGTGTCATGCTACCTTTACCGTAAAGACTACCGATCAAGATAAATTGAAAGCTGTCTTTGCAGCAGAGGATAAAGCGCTAAGCAATGACCGAGCATCCTACACACTGCAAGTCACAACTGAAGGAATAACAGTAGATGTTGTTGGCAAAGATGCAGTGGCTTTTCGAGCTATGGTAAATGCAGTTTCTAAGGTCCTTGCGATTTATGAAAAAATGCTACAGGTAAACTAAGATGACGATGCAAGAACTCAGACAAACTGAACAACACTTACAACAAGTTTCTACACAACGGCAGCACTACAGCCGACAAATCCTTGAATACGATAACGCGCTTGATGAACTGAAAGGAGTTAAAGAAGCCTTTCAAATTGTAGGCAGCGTCATGGTTAAAAAAGATGCGAAGGCGATTAGTGTAGAGCTAGAAAAGAAAAAAGAAATTGCAGAACTGCGATTAACTACCATCACCAAACAAGAAAAGGAATTACAAACTCTTGTCAAGAAATTACAAGATGAAGTAACCGACGAACTCGATAAGGAGTGAGTACCATGCGACCAGAAGTTGAAGAAGCAATTGAATACATGGCCGAATTAGCACAAGATAGTGGCGTGCCAAAAAGTGTAAAAGCAAAGATGATTGTTATTATCGCGACATTAAAGGAAGTAAAAGATGAAGAACTTTCACTTACTGTAAACAAATTACTCGCTGACCTTGACGAAATGTCAGGAGATGCAAATCTTGATTCCTTTACTCGCCAGCAACTGTGGAGTATTTCTAGCATGCTGGAAGGAATTGACGCGTAATCATACACTAATTTTCTTTTTTCATCGTATTTCTCACAAATATTTATAAAGTAAATTCGCTCTTACTCTACTACATGACCGCATTTAAAGCATATGATATTCGAGGACGTTACGATAGTGAAGTCAACGAAGAACTCGCATTTAATGTGGGTAAAGCAATGGTCACCTTCCTTGATGCAAAAACACTTGTTGTCGGAAGAGATTGTCGCACGAGTTCTCCAGCATTACATGACGCGCTTATCAAAGGTATGACTACATGCGGTGCTGATGTTATTGATCTCGGTCTTATTTCTACACCGCAACTATATTTTGCATTGTATACGGACAACACGATAGATGGTGGCGTCATGATTACTGCAAGTCATAATCCTAAAGAATACAATGGTTTGAAACTTTGCGCTAAAAAGGCGATTCCTTTGTTTAGTAAATATGGCTTTGATGAAATCAAACAAATTATTGCCACCAAAACGTATAAAAAAAGTGAACGTGAAGGCGAAGTAAATTTCAAAGACATTGCAAAGTCCTATATTCAGTTTATGAAAGCAAAAGCACAACCACTCAATCGTTCTTTTAAGCTCCTTATTGATTGCGGTAACGGTATGGGAACAAAAGAAGTTGTAGCGCTAAAACAACTCTACGGCGATAAACTTGATATTACTACCTTGTATGAAAATATGGATGGAAATTTTCCAAATCATGAAGCTAATCCTATTATTCCAGACAACATGCATGTCCTTTCTGAAAAAATGAAATCTGGAGAGTTTGATTACGGTATTGCCTTTGATGGTGACGCTGACCGTGTCGCTTTTTATTTGGATACTGGTGAAATGGTCGGTCCTGACTTACTTACAGGTCTTCTTGGCAGTCATATTGCAAGCGGAGATAAGAAAGTTGGCTATGAAGTTCGTTCTAGTCAAGCAGTTGAAGAAATACTTATCGATCATCACATTGTTCCACTACTCTATCCTTCTGGTCGTGCCTTTATGATGGCAAAAATGCGTGAAGATAAAGCTATGTTTGCTGGTGAAAAATCAGGTCATTATTTCTACAAAGAACTCTATTATACCGACAGTGCATTATTTACCATTATGCAAGTGCTCAGTCTTGTCGATAAAAAAGCATCTACTCTTAATGCACTCATTGAACCTCTTGAGGAAATGTATAGTCGTAGTGGTGAATTAAATTACACAGTCAAAGATGCAGATGCTGCTTTGAAAAAAATTGAAGAAACCTATATGTCTAAAGCACAAAAGTTGCTAAAAATTGACGGCATTAGTGTCTACACGGAAGGATATTTTTTTAATGTGCGAAAAAGTAATACAGAACCACTGCTTCGCATAAACATCGAAGGTACTGGTCCGCAAGTTGTTGAAGAAATCCGTGAACAACTTGAAATGCTTATTCATTAATTTTTTAGTGCAACACGAAGGTTTTGCAACGTATTTCGTGCGTGTTCTCGCATAACATCATCTTCTATAGAGCGATAATCTTTTTCTAATTGATCAAAAAGTATTTTTTTAGATTCCATGAATGAATGTCCTTCAAGTTGTAAATCTTCAAGCCTGGCAAGTAATGCTTCAGGAGCAAAAGAGATTGCCCAGTGCCAGTTCTTTACAAAAGTTCCTTCTTTCGTATAAGGAATTCCATCTACAAGGTGATTATAACAGCAATCATGCACAATCTCCCGTGTCTGATCTGACACCGTCATGTCCTTGACAAAATCATCAAAGAGAGCTACACTATGTTTAGTATGGTCTTCTTTCTCAGACTTCACACGACCAAGCTCATGAAAATACACTCCTATAAGTAATGCGTTCTTGTGCAATTTTGGATTTTTCTCACATTCTTCTATGGCTTGTTTTTCTAGGGCAAAAAGCATTGCACGGAGAAATTGATGACCTAAAGAACCTTTATAGGTGTCAATAGTAGTAAGAGCGTATTGTTTACATCGTTGCACGAGAATGCTTTCCATAAGAATACCTAGGAATATCAGGTTAATAATCTTTTCGTTCATAGACATCTTTTCTATGTTGAAATGCGACAATAAAAATAACATCGTCTTCAATAAAATAGAGTAGACGGTAGGGTGTGATACGTATACTTCGAAATCCTGCAAACTCTCCGGAAAGAGGTTTCCCGAGTAAAGGGGATTGTTTGAG
>CAZHNR010000002.1:0-1265 GCA_964534065.1 uncultured Methanosarcinales archaeon | reverse complement strand
TTATCAGGAATAGTGAGAGTTCGAGTGCGTCCAGCCTTAATATCTGCTTCCGCTCGCTGAATAGACTCTAAGAATTCTTTTTTGTAAATTGGTTCTGCTTTCTTCAAAATAATATGATCTCCTTCTTGCACGAGTAAGAGTTTTGTTTTAGGTTGTAAGCCAAAGTCTTTGCGCATCTGTGCAGGAATAACAATTTGTCCATTCTGAGATACCGTTGTTGTTGCAAATTCCATATTGTATTTCTACGATGCATTGTAGTTTATATAGATTTCTCTAGAAAAAGCAAAAGACTCAGCTAGTTGTCTTCCATCCAGAGGAAATGAATCTTCTCTTCTTGAAGCGTCGCAAGCAAGTGTTGCACAGCTTCATTAGAATGAAAAAGACTATCAAAAATAAGGATTGCCTGAAGGGCGTTCGCTGGCGGCTCAAGAAACGTGTAAGTTCCATTCCCATGAAATTGTAGACGCGTAGCATCATAAATAGTGCAAATGAGGTTTTCATTCCATTTCCATTTCGCCCTTTGGGCGCCACGAAAGGTTGTCGCTGCTAAAAATGAAGGAGAAGCAGTAAATGCAGTGTCTTTGCTTACTTCACCGTCAAAGCCTGTGCTGTGCAGTTGTTCAAAATTCTCCACCAGACTACACCTAAATACAGGGCTTGCTGCGTGATTTCTTGCAAGTTCTTGAATTGAAGCGTCAAATGACGCAGTGCTCATTCTCCTATGCCTGAGATGTCGTAGCTGACTATACGGACCTGCTAGGGCATACATATAAGGTTTTTCTTTCATAGAAGTGAAGGAAAGCTCCATCTATTTAGGCAACATCCTTAAGGTTTCTTAAGGTAAATGCAATTTTAATTACTTTTTAGTAGTTACAATCGAAATATTTATAAATATTAACAACTAGAATAAGACTACTATGGGACTTAGAGATATCGTGCAGCGTACTGCAAAAAAAACAATTCTACCACTGGCAATACTTGCAAGCAGCCTAGGAATGGCACAAGAAGCAGATACAGCCTTCGGCGAAGGAAGTTTGGTCTTTAGAAATATTGATACCTTTAACCCTATAGAAAACCTAGAAACTAACTATTCTGCTCTTGAAATGGAAGATACTGTACCAAGCACCGTATTTACAGGTACTAGTGACGCTGACGGAAAAGTTCCTTACGAAGTTCCTGTCTGCATCGATTCTACAGTAGGTATCAAAGATCTCTATAAAGACAAAGTAAAAGTCTTTCCAACACCAGGAAGTGACATGAATATT
>CAZHNR010000001.1:0-41786 GCA_964534065.1 uncultured Methanosarcinales archaeon | reverse complement strand
TATCCAAGTAGTAAAATTGTTTTTCTAGCACCAACAAAACCCTTAGTCCAGCAACAAATGGAAACTTTCATGAAACACATTCAAAAAGATGCTCAAGACTTTGTTCTATTTACTGGTAGCGTGCCACCAAAAAAAAGGCAAGAATTATGGGAGAGTTCAAGATTTATTTTTTCAACTCCACAGACTTTGGAAAATGATGTCCTTGCAAAACGAATCGAGCTTGATGAAGTTTCTCTTATAGTTTTTGATGAGGCGCACCGAGCCACTGGTGACTATGCTTACGTATTTTTAGCTGGTGAGTATCAGAAGCACTCGCGTCACCCGCGAATTCTTGCGCTTACTGCAAGTCCAGGAACTGATGAAACAAAGATTAAAGAAGTAATGACAAATCTTTGCACGCAAAAAATTGAGTATCGCAAATCATCTGATCCTGATGTGAAAGATTTTACGCAAGAAACCGAGGTGCAATGGTTGCAGGTTGAATTACCAAAGGATTTTTTACAAGCAGCAGCGTATTTGAAAAGAGCCTACAGTTCTCGGCTCCAACAAGTACGCACACACGGCTATCTCTCCGAAAAATATATGTCACTTTCTAAGATGCAACTGCTTAAATTACAAAAAGAATTGCACCTGCAAGCACAACAAGAATATGTTCCTGAGCTGTTGCAAAGTATTAGTCTCCTTGCACAGGCTCTTAAAATTCAACACGCGCTAGAATTACTTGAAACACAATGTTTGCAAGCATGTAAACAATATATCGCGTCACTCATGCAACAGGCACGGACTTCCAAAGTAAAAGCCTACAAACAATTAGCTCAAGACGTAGATGTCATAAGTGCGTTTGCAAAGACGCGGGATCTTTTGGCTGCAGGTATTGAGCATCCTAAACTCACCTTACTTGTCGCTCAGGTGAGAGAAATTTTACAAAAGAAACCTTCAGCAAAAGTGATTATTTTCAGTCAGTTTAGAGATTCTGCAATGGCAATTGCACAGTTGCTTGCGAAGCATGAGATATCACAAAGTATTTTTTTTGGTCAGGCTAAAAAAAACGGAGTAGGTTTTTCCCAGAAGAAACAAAAAGAAGTATTAGATCAATTTCGAAGCAATGAGTTTTCTTGTCTGATAGCAACAAGTGTTGCAGAAGAAGGTTTAGACATTCCTACGGTTGATCATGTGTTTTTTTATGAACCTGTTCCAAGTGCGATTCGTACAGTCCAACGGAGGGGAAGGACTGGACGGCATGAGAAGGGTTTTGTCTCAGTACTTATGACAAAAAATACTCGTGACGAGACCTACAGGTGGGTGGCATTCCATAAAGAACGGCGCATGTATGGTGTTCTTGAGAAATTGAAGAATTCTCCTCAACTGCAACAAGCTGCACAGCGTTCTTTGCAACAGTTCACCCAGCCCAAAGAAGAACCGACGTGTACAGTTATTATTGATCATAGAGAAAAAGGTTCGCCGGTCATGAAAGCCCTGCGAAATCTCAATGTGCATATTGAGTTGCAACAACTCTCAATTGGTGATTATGTGGTTGGTCCTGAAGCTTGTATTGAATACAAACGCTATGATGATTTTCTTGATTCCATTGCTGATGGAAGACTTATTGCGCAGTTGCATCAATTAAAAAAATATGCCAAACCAGTGATTTTATTAGAAAAAGGTGATGCGAGTAATACGATGCGAAGGCGTATTGATGAGTCGGCCATACAAGGTATGCTTGCAACAATTGCAGTGTCCTATCGTATTCCTATTTTACAGTCATCTTCACCTTTGGATTCTGCACAGTTACTGCTCGCTCTTGCTCGCCGTGAACAAGAAGGAAGTTCATCTTCATTTTCTTTTCATAATGCCAAACCTTATTCTGACAAGGAGCTTCTTGAATATATTGTAAGTAGTTTTCCTGGTACGGGCGGGGTACTTGCAAAAAATTTACTCAAAAAATTTGATACCTTGGAGCGTTTATTTCAAGCAAGTCTTGAGGAGTTACAAGAGATTGATAAAATCGGTCCTAAGAAAGCCAAAGAGATTAAACGTATGCTCAGCCTTTCCTATACAAGAGCCAAAAAAGAGCAAGGTTTAGATGAGTCATAGAAACGTTTTTATGTAGGTTGCTCTTGCTATAATCCATGTTTATTGCAACTTCTTTAAATCATTATAAGCGTCCTGACGTTCGCAAGGCATTAGTTGCTCAGGCTGATGATAAGGAAGTTAGCGTTATCTTCAATAAAGATAAGTTTGGCAAACGTCCAGACATTCTAGGTTATGAACAGGATGTGCTTGATTTTGCAAAGAAAAAGGCTTCTTCTTTTCATTGCTCTGAGGAGTTGTGGTATAATCCTCTTTCTATTGCTACAGGCATGAAACGTTCTGAACTTGATGAAATGCGTAAAGGTTGGGATCTCATTTTAGATGTTGATTGTCCTCAATGGGACTTGTCTAAACTCATTACTTTTCTTTTTGTTCAGGCTCTTGAGGATCATGGTGTTCGTTCCATTTCTGTCAAATTTTCTGGAAACAAAGGTTTTCATGTTGCAGTTCCTTTTGAGGCTTTTCCAGAAACAGTTTTTTTTGATGGGGAGATGCGTCAAACTAAAAATCTTTTTCCCGAACTCCCAAAAAAGATTGCTTTGTATCTTTTGAGTTATATTACTTCAAAATATATTACTGTTGGTGAGCAAGAAGTAACTTTTCTTGAGGAGTTTACCTTTCCGTTCGCGCAGCTCGAAGAGGTTGCACAGAAATCAAATAAAACTTTGTTTGCTCGTCAATGTGTTGATTGTTCCAAAGAGTATAAACAGCGTTTTACTACATCGTATCGTTATCTTTGTAGTGCCTGCGGTCATGAGTCCAAGCCTACAGGTTCTCCTGAATTTATTCACTGTGAGCGTTGCAATTCTCCTGTTTCACAACGATTAGTACAAGCAAGTTGTTCCTATTGTGGGAGTAAGAAAAAACCTCAGCATTTTCTCAATCTCCTTGCAGTAGTTGAGATTGATACGGTACTTCTCTCTTCACGTCACTTATACCGCATGCCTTATTCTTTACATGAAAAATCTGGTCTTGTTTCCCTTCCTATTCCTGCAAAAGATATTTTGAATTTTGATAAAAACCGCGCGAAGCCCGAGCACATTGTTTTTGACACTCCTTTTCTTGATCGCTCCCATGCTCTTGCTGAAGAAACGTTGCCCTTGCTACAAGAATCTTTGAGTAAGGAGCTCTCTGATTTAGGACATATTCACGCAGATATTTCTGAGAAAATTGTTGCAAAAAAAGAGATTCAGCTTCCAGAAGTGGCAATTGGTGAGGAATTTTTCCCGCCGTGCATGCAGTATATTTCTGCTCCTATGGAAGATGGGAAAAAACGAGCTTTGTTTGTGTTGATGAATTTCCTGCGAGTAAGTGGCTGGTCTGTTGAAGCAGTGACAGAATATGTAACAAAATGGAATGATGCGCATCCAGAACCTCTTCGTGAACAATATATTAAAGGTCAATTAGCCCAGATAAAGAAAGGAAAGAAGCCAATGCCTCCTCCAAATTGTTCAAATAAGGATTATTATGTCTCTTTAGGGTTTTGTAAGCCCGATGGCTTCTGTAAACGAATTAATAACCCTGCAATGTATGCAAAAAGAAAACAAGACATGCAGGCAAACAAAAAACCTAAGAAAAAGGCCACAAGAACCACAAAAAAGAAACAGTTAAAAAAGGCTCAAAAAGAAGAAAAAAGCTCAAAATAATCTTATTTAAAGTTAAAAAAGTTTTTTTGTCTTCTAAATTTGATTTTAAGGTGCAAAGAAACAAAACCTTTATAAAGAAATAACGATTTCTAGCACTCACTCATATACAAACTGTTTATGATATAGAAGGCCTGGAAATAAATCTTTTTTCAGTACCGCAATCAGCGCCAAATACACTTGCTGCTCGCTTCTACTGATTATTCAAGATTGTTTCTGGGAAAAATGAAATAAACAAATTAAACGTGTTACAAAATGGCAAAAAGAAAAAACCCTCGTCACGGAAGTATGCAGTTCTGGCCACGAGTTAGAGCTTCCCGTCCTTATGCGCGTGTACGATCTGTCCCTGGTAAAGATGCTAAAATTTTAGGCTTTGCAGGATATAAAGCAGGTATGACGCATGTTGTTGCAACTGATACGAGTAAAACTTCCCCGACAAAAGGAGAAAAACTGAGTATTCCTGTTACAGTTATTGAATGTCCACCGATGAAAGTCGCATCTGTACGATTTTACACTGCTGCAGGCTACGGTACTGCAGTAAGTAAAGAAGTATTTATGAAAGCTTCAAAAGAACTTGCTCGAAAGACAAATAATGCTTCAAAATCACATGATGTAAGCGAACTAGACAAAGTCGCACTCGATGCAATCACGCATATTACGCTACAAGTCTATACGCAACCTAAACTTTCTGGTGTTGACAAAAAAACTCCTGAAATCTTTGAACTTCCATTAGGTGGAAGTGTTGAAGAACAACTCGCATTTGCTAAAGAGCACGCACAAAAAGAAATTACTGTGCAAGATGTCTTTACAGTCGGTCAAATGGTCGATACGCGAGCTGTAACGAAAGGGAAAGGATATCAAGGACCTGTAAAACGATTCGGCGTAAGCCTTCGAAGTCACAAATCCGAAAAGACTATCCGTGGACCTGGTTCTTTAGGTGGATGGATCGCACAGGGACATAGCATGTACCGTGTCGCATTTGCTGGTCAAATGGGTTACCATCAACGTACACAATATAATAATCAAATTTTAGCGATTGTAGAAAATCCTGAAGAAGTAAACACGCGAGGTGGTTTCATTAATTTTGGTGAAGTCAAACAACCTTGTGTACTTGTTAAAGGTTCTGTACAAGGTGCAAAGAAACGATTAGTTACCATGACTGCTCCTTTACGAGCGCATGAGAAAAAAGCTGCTCCAGCTGTTGACTTTATCAGTCAAGAATCCAAACAAGGAAACTAGGTGTGTAAAGTGAAAGTTAAAGTATTTGATAAAAATAATAGCGAAACAAAAACCGTAACGCTTCCAAACCAATTTTCCGAACCTGTTCGAAAAGATCTTATTAAGCGAGCAGTGCTTGCGCTGCAAGCTGCACGGAGACAAAGATACGGTGCAAGTCCTGAGGCAGGTAAGCAATACTCTGCATACCTCTCTAAACGACGACGCGCGTACCGAGGTACATACGGTATTGGTCAAAGTCGAACTCCAAGAAAAGTTCTTAATCGACGAGGAACTCGATTCTACTACGTGGGTGCATTTGCGCCACAAACTGTAGGTGGTCGACGAGCTCATCCTCCAAAAGCTGAAAAGGATTGGGTACAAAAAATCAATATTAAAGAACGACGAAAAGCGATTCGTTCCGCTCTTGCAGCAACCATGTCATCTGAACTCGTTGCAGCACGAGGTCATAAAATTCCAAAAGCATTTCCTTTTGTACTTGATACAACTTTTGAAGAAGTTGCAAAAACAAAGGATGTTATTGCAGCACTAAAGCTTATGGGCTTTGATGCAGAACTTGACAGAGCTTCTCAAACAACAATTCGAGCAGGTCTTGGTAAACGTCGAGGACGAAAAACTGTGACAAAGAAATCCTTCTTATTCGTAGTTTCTAAAGATTGTCCTTTGCTTAAAGCAGCAGCAAACATTGCAGGCGCAGACATTGTTCCAGTGAATAGTTTGAACGCTGAGCTTCTTGCACCGGGAACGCACGAAGGTCGATTGACACTCTTTACTGATGGTGCACTAGATGTACTTGCACAAAGAAAATTATTCACAGAAGGTGGTATGCAATGATTATTCACGCGCCCTTAGCAACTGAGAAATCCATTCGTTTGATGGAATCTGAGAACAAGTTAATTTTTATCGTTGATAAAAAAGCAAACAAGAAAGAGATCAAAGACGAGTTAGTAAGTCTGTTTAATGTAAAGATCACAAATGTCAACACTCTTATCGGTCCAGATGGAAAAAAACGTGCGTATGTCACGTTTGCTGATGAGACGCCAGCGGTAGATTTGGCAACGAAGTTAGAACTGATGTAGGTAATGAAAAATGGGTAAACCAATTACAGCACAAAAACGAGGAAAAGGTTCTCAAACGTTCCGATCTCCCTCATTCAAATTTAAAGGCGAAGCGAAGATGCTTCCATTCAAAGAAAACGCGATTGTTATGGATCTTCTCCATTGTCGAGGACACACTGCACCTCTTGCACAAGTCTTCTATGACGATGGCGAAATCGGATTAATGATTGCTCCTGAAGGAATTTCTGTCGGAGACCAAATGGCTTTTGGTGAAGAAGCAGAAATTAAATTTGGAAATATCATGCCGCTTAAAGCAATTCCAGAAGGAGTTACGGTATTTAACGTCGAGTTACGACCAAATGATGGTGGTAAATTAGTACGTTCAAGTGGTGCTTCAGCTCGAGTTATCAGTAAGGCAAAAGATGGCGTTGTTTTGCAACTTCCAAGTCGGAAGCAAAAGAAATTCCATCCTGAATGCCGAGCTATTATTGGCATTGCAGCTGGTGGCGGTCGAGTTGATAAACCATTCCTAAAAGCAGGTAACAAATACTTTGCTATGAAAGCACGAAACAAATACTGGCCTTCCGTTTCCGCAAGTGCGATGAACGCAGTTGCCCACCCATTCGGGAACAAACGTACCCTTCGGAAGTCCAAAGCAAAACCTGCACCTAAGAACGCACCTCCTGGTCGAAAAGTTGGTGCAATCCGAGCTCGTAAAACGGGCCGTGGTGGTAGAAAGTAGGTAATTGAAAGATGGCATTAAAAGAATTCAAATTCAAGTCAAAAACGATTGAAGAACTAAAGGAACTTTCTCTTGGTGAGATTGCAGCCTTATTTCCAAGTCGTCAACGAAGAACCATTCAACGTGGTTTTTCTGACAAGCACTTGAAACTTATCGAAAAAATCGAGAAAAAGAACAACGTCAAAACACATTTACGAGACATGATTGTCTTGCCAAAAATGGTTGGGAAAACGGTCCAAATTTATACAGGTAACCAGTTCCAAGCAGTGACTATTCAAGGAGAAATGATTGGTCATTATTTTGGTGAATATGCTCTCACACGTAAACGTGCAAAACACACAAGTGTTGGTGTGACAAACAAACCGAAGAAGTAAGATGGCAAAAGTTAACTATGCACTAGAAAATGTTTCATCTGATATGGTGAAGGCTTACGGTCGAGATTTAGGTATTTCAACGAAAGCGGCAATTAATATTTGTAATACACTTCGAGGGATGGATGCACAAAAGGCACTTCGTTTACTTGACAATGTTATTGCAAAAAGACAGGCTATCGCTTATACTCGGTTCACTGATGGTGTAGGTCACCGTAAAGGTCCTATGGCTTCAGGTCGATTCCCTGTAAAAGCAGCTCAAGCAATTCAAGCGACTATCAAGTCAGCTATTGCAAACGCAGCAAACCAAGGTCTTGCAGATGACTTACAAATTGTTCATATTTGCGCTCATAAAGCCGCAACTCCTTTCCATCAAGGTCGTCAACGACGAAGAGCGATGAAACGATCACATGTTGAAGTCGCACTAAAAGAAATTGCAGAAAAGAAAACTGTCAAAAAAGCATCTGCTTCCAAATCAAAAGCTGAAAGCAAGCCTCAAGCAGAAGAGAAAAAAGCTCCTGTAAAAGAAGCAAAAAAAACAGAAGCTAAACCTGCAACTCAGTCCGCTGATAAGCAGGAAACTGTAACTGGTGACGCACAATGATTGAACGAAAATTTATCGCACAGAACTTCAAAGAGTTCCAAATCAAAGAATATGTCAAAAAATCTCTTAGCCGTGTTGGTCTAAGTAGTGTTAAGCTACAACGAACCAGCGTTGGTGAGCGAGTTGTTGTCGTAGCGTCCCGTCCAGGTTTAGTTGTAGGTCGTGGTGGTTCTACTATTCAAAAATTAACTCGAGAGTTAAAAGAAGAGTTCGGTCTTGAAAATCCGCAGATCGAAATTGAAGAAATTAAAGACTTCAACTTAGACGCGACTGTTGTTGCGGAATCTGTAGTGAATCAATTAGAACGATTCGGTACACAACGCTTTAAAGGCGTAGGTCATAAGACTGTTGAAGCTATCATGCGTTCCAAGGCATTAGGTGTTGAAATCCTTATCTCTGGAAAAATTCCTTCAAGTCGAGCAAAAACTTGGCGATTTGCTGATGGATACATGAAAAAGTGTGGAGATCTCGCAATTACTGGTGTTGATACCGCAATTGATTTTGCATCCTTAAAAACTGGAGTCGTAGGTGTACAAGTACGAATCATGCCTGCAACGACAAAACTACCTGATCAGATTTCATTTGATAAAAGAGAACGTGAAGCAGCAGCTTCCGCTCCTGTTGTCGAAGAAGTTAAAGATGAAGCTCTAGAAAACGAAGTAGCTAAAAAAGAAGAAGCTGAAAAGAAATCTACTAAGAAGTCGACGAAAACAAGCAAAAAAACTTCCACTAAATCTACTAAGAAAGCTGCCAAAAAAGCTGAAGAAAAGTCCGAAGAAAAAACCGAAAAAGAAGCTGATAAAAAAGCAGAAGATAAATCTGAAAAGAAATCCGAAGCTAAAGCTGATGAGAAATCTAAGGAAAAAGTAGAAAAACAATCTGAAGAGAAAAAGGCAGAATCTACAGAGGGTGAAAAATAATGAAATTCGCTAAGATCAAAGAACTTTCTCCTGAAGACCGGGAGAAAAAACTTGTTGAGGCAAAAAAAGATTTGCTTAAACTAAATGGCCAAGTAGCTACAGGAACAGTTCCTAAAAGCCCAGGTCAAATCAAGGAATTGAAACGAACAATTGCCAAGATAAAATCCCTTAAGGAGTAAAATGGTTGAATTTGATCCAATAACTGGACTTCCAAAAGAACTTTCCGCTTGGGATAATATTGCAAAAGAAAACCAGAAAATCAAAGTATACATTATCCGAAAAAAATTCGGGAAACAGTATACGGTAATTGAAGGTTTCAATGCAGAAATTGATATCAAAGCAACCGCAAAAAAACTTAAGAACAAGTTTGCCTGCGGAGGCACATCAAAAAAAGATATGGTTGAATTGCAAGGAAATCATCTTGCAACCATAAAGGATGCATTGGTTGAGTTCGGTTTTGCACCGGAAACAATTGAGGTATCCAAACATGTACCAAGTAAATTTGGTCGATAAACCATTCATTGGCAACACTCTCTCAGTCCGTGAGGCAGCTAACGCTCATTACGTTGGCATCACAGGCACCGTTGTTGATGAAACAAAATACGCTTTCCGAGTGCAAACGCACTTGGGAGAGGAGAAACTCATCCTGAAAAAAGGAACGGTGTTTCTCATCAATGGCAAACTCATTCCAGGCAGAGATATTGAAAAACGTCTCGAAGATCGAATAAAAAATCGGAGATCAAAATAATGGAAAATATAAGCATTCGCGGTAAGACATTTACCGGAAAAGTTGTCCGTGCAAAGATGCACAAAACAGTTGTCGTACAGTGGGAACGAAGAGTTTTAATTCCAAAATTCCAGCGATACGAAAAACGACGAAGTAAAGTTAACGCTCATAACCCAGAATCTATTAATGCAAAAGAAGGGGATATTGTTAAGATTCAACAGACCCGTCCTCTTTCCAAAACGAAGAATTTTATCGTTGTAGAAGTAGTTTCTCCGGAGGCAAGTGAACAATGAAAGCAATCAAAGCAAACGTAACAAACGGTCTGCAAGTTGGTTCAATCATTGAAACTTGTGACAACTCTGGAGCGAAACTCATAAAGATTACTGGTGTCAAGCGGAAAAAAACAGTGAAAGGTCGAGTACCTGGAGCTGGTGTCGGTGACATGGTTGTTGCTGCAGTAAAAAAAGGCCGTCCTGATATGAGAAAAAAAGTTGTCTATGCTATTATTGTAAGACAACGAAAAGAATACAAACGACCTGATGGTACACGTGTAACGTTCGAAGATAACGCTGCAGTTGTACTTAAAGATGAAAAAGGTAATCCTAAAGGAACTATCTTTAAAGGTCCTATTGCAAAAGAAGCGGCTGGAAGATGGCCTGCTGTTGCAAAAGTTGCAAATATGGTGATCTAAAATGAAATCAATCTTTTCCTTAAGTTGGCTTTCTAGCTCACAGCCAAGAAAACAACGTAAATACCGATTCAATGCTCCTATGCATAAAAAAGGCGAATTCCTTAATGCACGACTTGCAAAAGATCTTGCTACTAAATATGGGGTTCGTAGTGCTCGTGTACGAACAGGTGACAAAGTAAAAATACTTCGTGGTCAATTCAAAAACATTGAAGGCGAAGTAACTACTGTGGATGTTACTCGAGAACGAATTTTTGTTGCAGGCGCAGAAAATGTCAAAACAGATGGGAATAAAGTTCCATACCCTATTCATCCATCCAATCTCCTTATTCAATCTGTTAAAGAAGATAAGCGACGATTTAAACACGCAAAGGTGAACAAGTAAAATGGTAAAATTACATTTAAAACGTCTTGCAAGTCCAAGTACTTGGCCTATTCCTAAAAAGACTTTGAAATATATTGCACGACCAAATCCAGGAGCACACAAACTAGAACATCAAGTTCCAGTAAGTTTATTCCTTCGAGATATTGTTGGTTTACTACATACACAAAAAGAAGTAAAATACGTCCTGCATAATAAGGACTGCTTAATTGACGGTAAAGTTTGTCATGATAATAAGCGACCTGTTGGTCTTCTTGATGTAGTAAGTTTGCCAAAGGCAAAAGAGTATTTCCGAGTAGGAATCAACGCGAAGAATAAAATTGTAGCACTTCCTATCAATGAGAAAGAAGCAACAACGAAAGTATGTAAAATTACAAAGAAGTCTTCTCTACGAAAAGGTTTGACGCAACTGAATACTCTTGATGGAAGAAATTTCCTTATTGATGACACAAAAAAATATGCTGTTGGAGATTCTTTAGTTATCAGTCTTCCTGATCAAAAGATTGTTGATCATCTACCGTTCCAAACAGGTATGACTATTCTTCTTGATGCAGGAAAACATGTAGGTGCTATCGCAACCGTTGAAGAGATTGAAGGAAACATTATTGTCGTTAAAGTCGGTGATGAATCCTTTCGAACAAAGAAAGCTTATGCTTTAATTATTGGAAAAAACAAGCCAATTATTACAGTTGAATAATTGTACAGGTTTTGAAAATGAACGCAATGAAAGAAATCAAAATTGAGAAGCTCACCTTAAATATTGGTGCTGGACGAGATGAAAAAGTACTCAAGAAGGCAGTGAAACTTCTCAAGAACATTACTGGTATTGATCCAGTGCAAACAACCACGAAAAAAAGGTTAGCTGCATGGGGTCTTCGACCAGGACTTCCTATCGGAGCAAAAATAACGCTACGAGGAGAACAAGTCTATGAGCTCGCAGCTCGTTTACTAGTAGCAAAAGAGAAAAAAATTAATCCTTCATGGTTTGATAATCATGGAAATGTCTCTTTTGGTATTCACGAGTATGTGGACATTCCAGAAGTAAAATACGATACAGAAATTGGTATTTTAGGACTGCAAGTATCTTTAACTCTTGCACGGCCTGGTTTTCGGGTTAAGAAACGAAAACTGAACAAAGCTTCTATTGGTAAGTCACACTTAATTTCAAAAGATGAAGCAATTGGTTTTATGACTGAGCGTTTCGGTGTAGCATTGGAGGAATAAATAATGACAACTTCAGATCACACAAAAGTACTCAAACAAATTGGTCATAAACCAGGAAAATACGCTAAGTATCTTAAGCACAATACGCCACGAGAACGAACATTCGGTGAATCCACTAAGAAATGTTCTGTTTGTGGTCGAACGGGCGGTCATATTTCAAAATATGGTCTTAAAATTTGCCGTCAATGTTTTAGAGATAATGCATTATCTTTAGGCTTCAAGAAATTTAACTAGAGGGAAAAAATGACAGCAAACGATCAATTAGCAAACGTCCTTTCACAACTAAATAATGCAGTGCAAGTAGGGAAACCTTCAATTACGACAAACATTAGTTCAAAACTTATCAAACAAACTCTTCAGCTTATGCAAGATGAAGGATATTTGGCAAGTGTCGAAGAACAAGTTGACAGTAAAGGAAACTACCTTGTTATTACATTAAATGGAAAACTCAACAAATGCGGTGTCATCAAACCACGATTCACTGTGCAAGTAGATAATTTAGAAAAATACGAAAAACAACATCTCCCTGCACGAGGTTTTGGTGTACTCATTGTCACTACCAACCAAGGCTTGTTAACTCATAACCAAGCTAAAGAAAAACATGTTGGTGGGCGACTCATTAGTTATTGTTACTAGGAGAAAAAAATGTCTACAGAAAATATTACGCAAACTGTTCCTTGTCCTGAAGGAGTACAAGCTCAAGTTTCTGAGAGTGTCCTCTCCGTTACAGGTACAAAAGGTACAGTAACTCGAAACTTCCTACATCCACGTGTAGTTATTGGTGTTGAGAATAATGAAGTTCAATTTGTGGCTAAAAAATATACGCAGAATGAAAAGAAAATTATGAATACTTTCAAAGCACACGTGAATAACATGTTCAAAGGAGTAACAGAAGGTCATGAATACCAACTCAAAATTTGTTCAGGCCACTTCCCTATGAATGTAAGCTTAAAGGGTAAAACCTTTGAAGTGAAAAATTTTATTGGAGAAGCTGTTCCACGCCATCTTACTATTAAAGACGGCGCAGAAGTAAAGATCAACGGAGATATCATTGTCGTAACAGGTATCGATAAGGAGCTTGTAGCACAGACTGCAGCCTCTATCGAAACATTAACGCGACGGAACGGATTCGATCGACGAATCTTTCAAGATGGTATCTACATCATCAATAAGGATGGTAAAGCAATTAGTTAGGTGATGATATTATGATAAAAGAAACATTACTCGCACTTCGAAACAAACTCAAGAGCAAAAAACCAACCTTTAAACGACATGACTCGCACAAAAAGAAGCGTGTTTCATCCTCATCTTATCGACGACCAAAAGGTCTTCAAAACAAGATGCGTCTGAACATGAAAGGCTATGCTCGTTCAAGGTCCACCGGTTTCAGTTCACCTCAAGAAGTAAAAGGTCTTTCCCGTGAAGGATTGGTCCAAAATCGTGTTGAGAAACTGAGTGATTTCGAATCTTTAGATGCGAAAAAAGATGGTATTATTGTTTCACGAACAGTAGGTAATCGACGAAGAATCGAATTACTTGCTCATGCAAAGTCAAAAAACTTTGCCGTACTCAATATTGATGCTACTGCATTCGAGCAAAAACAAAAGCAAAAAGTAAGTGAAAAACAAGCTCACAAAAAAGCTCTTGAAAAGCGAAAATCACAGCATCAGGCTGCAGCTAAAAAGGCTGAGAAATCTGAGAAAAAAGAATCTACTGAATCCAAAGCTTCTGACAGTGAAACAAAAGCTGCTGAAAAGAAAGAGAAGGATAAGATTCTTACGAAAAAAGGTGAACAACTATGAAGCTCTCTGTCCAAAAAAGACTAGCTGGCGATGTACTGAAATGTTCGCCAAAACGTGTACATTTAGTTGCTGACCGTGTAGCAGACATTAAGGATGCTATTACAAAAGCAGATGTACGGGCTCTTGTTAATCAAGGTCTTATTTTCAAAGAACAAGAAAAAGGTGTCTCTCGTGTTCGAGCACGACATCGAGAAAATCAACGACGAAAAGGTCTTCAACGAGGTCCTGGAAAGCGAAAAGGAAAACGTACAGCAATCGTTCCAAGAAAGCAAGCATGGATGACAAAAATCCGTGTGCAGCGAGCTTTCCTTCAGGAACTCCGTGAAAAAGGCATTGTTAATCAAGAAGGATTCAAAAATTTGTACCGAAAGTCAAAAGGTGGTTTCTTCCGTAACAAACGTCACATCAAAATCTATATCGAAGAGCATAACTTCGTACAACAGAGGTAATTACGATGGCACGAAACGCAATATATACAGTCGGTTACCGTCGTAAACGAGAAGGAAAAACGCATTTCAAAAAGCGACTTGAACTTCTTAAAAGCGGTAAGGATCGTCTAGTTATTCGAAAAAGTAATACTGGTGTTACAGTTCAATTTATCAGTTATCAACCTGATGGTGATAAAGTCCTTTGCACATTCAGTTCAAAGAAATTAGATGGTTTTGGATGGAATTACTCTAAAAAATCTCTTCCTGCATGTTATCTTGCAGGGCTAGCTGCTGGTAAACAAGCACTTGCAAAAGGAGCAAAAGAAGCAATTCTTGATCTTGGCCTACAAACACCTAAAAAAGGTTCACGTCTTTACGCAACACTCAAAGGTGTTGTTGATGCAGGAGTAAGTATTCCGCATAATCCAGACGTCTTTCCTTCCGAAAAACGACTTTCAGGACAACACATCGCTAATGGTGGCGATGCACTTGCAGCTAAAGCAACAAGTTATGCAAAGCAAAAAATTGCTCTTGCAGACCTTCCAAAAGCTTTTGCATCTGCAAAAGATTCAATCCAGAAATAGGTGAAGTATGATGAATAAAGATACTAACAAACCACGGCAAGGAAAACAAGGTCAACGTCGAAATCAACGAAATCAACGACCTCCTATGCAAAAAGAAAATACTTTTGAGAACTGGGTTCCTAAAACAGAACTTGGTCGAAAAGTGAAAGCAGGAGAAATCAAACATATTGATGATATTCTAGGTAGTGGACGTCCAATTCTCGAACCAGAGATTGTAGATACTTTACTCAAGACTGAACAAGAGCTGTTGCTTATTGGTCAGGCGAAAGGTAAGTTCGGTGGCGGTCAACGAAGAGTATTCAGACAAACTCAGAAAAAAACCCGTGAAGGGAATAAACCTAAGTTTGCTACAATGGCAGTTGTAGGAGATAAGAACGGTCATGTAGGCGTCGGTTACGGTAAAAGTAAAGAAACTGTTCCTGCAAGGGAAAAAGCTTTTGCTCAAGCAAAGATGAACATGATGGTACTTCGACGAGGAGCTGGTTCTTGGGAAGATAGAAGTCCTGAGGCGCACAGTATTCCTTTTGCAGTTGAAGGTAAATGTGGCTCTTACACAATCAGATTAATGCCTGCTCCAAAAGGTAAAGGGCTTATTTGTGATAAAGAAGTCGCAAAGATCTTACACATGGCAGGTATTCAAAATGTTTGGTCAAAAAGTGTTGGTCAGACCAAGAACAAAATTAATGTTGTAAAAGCAACTGTTCAAGCACTTCGAAAACTTTCTCAAGTAAGCGTTCAACCGCAACATCGAGAAATTCTTTCTATTGTAGAAGGAAGTACAAAAAAATCTGAGGTGAAGTCTGATGAGTAAAATCGCAGTTGTTCTTATCCGAGGTTTTATTGGTATGAATCACGATATTCGTTTGACCTTAAAAAGTCTGAACTTGGGAAAAAAACATGCATGTGTTATTATTGAAGACACTCCTGTTAACCAAGGTATGCTCAAAAAAGTACAAGATTACGTTACTTATGGTGCCGTCTCTGACGAAACCATTGCAGCTCTTGATGCAAAACGCGAAAAGCATGAGAAGGGAGTATATTTCCTTGCTCCACCGGTTGGTGGCTTTGAGCGTAAAGGTATCAAGAAATCTTTTGTTGTAGGTGGCGCTCTTGGCGACCGAAAACAAATGGATGCTCTGCTTCAAAAAATGATGTAGGTGAATACATATGACAGTTAATCATCGTAAAAAAAATAGCCGACAACGAGGATCTTTCACCCATGGTTGGGGAGAGAAGAAAAAACATCGTGGTGCAGGTCACCGTGGTGGACGTGGTAATGCGGGCTCCGGTAAAAGAGGAGATGCTAAAAAACCTAGTTACTGGAAAATTAAAAATTTTTCTGGTAAGCACGGCTTTACGAATCCAACAACCAAGACTGAGCAGATCATGTCTTTAGAGCAGCTAAATGTTGCAGTTGACAAGCTTGTTGCTGCAGGAAATGCTGTTAAAGAGGCAGACGCGTACAAAGTAAATCTTTCTGCTCTTGGTGTGCACAAACTTTTAGGTACTGGTTTAGCTGAACACAAGTATGAACTTGTTGTTGCAAAAGCTACTCCTGGTGCAATTAAAAAAGTTGAAGCACTCGGTGGTTCTTTGGTTCTTGGCTCTAGCGAGTAGGAACACTTAAAAACTATCACTTTCTTTTTCTTTTTATTTCATATTGAGGACGTAAAATGAGTGTACTTAACAGATTAATTGGTTTGATTCCTGATGTCAAAGCTCCTACGCAGAAACATCTTTCTTTCCGACAGAAAATGACATGGACAGGTATAGTGTTACTTGTATTCTTTGTCTTGAGTGCAGTTCCAATTTATGGCCTTGGAGAGAACGCGCTTTCACAATTCGAGTTTCTCTCTGTAGTTCTTGGTGCAAGTTTTGGTTCCATTGTTTCTTTAGGTATTGGTCCTATTGTAACTGCATCGATTGTCTTGCAGCTCCTTGCAGGTTCAGGTATTATGAGTCTTAATTTACAGTCTCCTGAAGGACGTTCTAAATTTCAAGGTCTCCAACGTTTACTTACTATATTTTTCATTGTTGTTCAAGCTATTATTTATGTTGTCATGGGGGGTTTATCTCCAGAAGCAGGAATCTCTCCGTTAGTGTTGATTATTCAATTATTTATTGGTGGTATGCTTATCGTTTGGCTTGATGGTGTCATCAATAAATGGGGCTTTGGTAGCGGTATCTCTTTATTCATTGCTGCAGGTGTTTCCCAAACAATTTTTATTCGAATCTTTAGTCCGCTGCGGCAAGCTACTGCAGGTGTAGTTGATAGTGGCGCGTATTCCGTTGGAGCTATTCCTCAGTTCTTCCAAGCACTTGGTGCTGGTGATTCTATTACTGCAGGTATTGCTATTGGTGGTATTCTTGCAACACTCATTGTCTTTGGTATTGTTGTGTTTGCTCAGTCTATGAAAGTTGAAATTCCGCTTTCCTTTGGTCGAGTCCGAGGGCAGGGTATCAGATGGCCTTTAAATTTTGTTTATACAAATGTTATTCCTGTTATTTTGGTTTCTGCTTTAGTGGCTAACTTGCAGCTTTTTGGTTCATTTGGTGGTGGAACTGGTTGGGTAAATCAAGTTATTCCTTGGCTTTCCAATACCTTACTTCTTGAACGTCTTATTACTGGAAATGCAACTGCGCTTCTCATAGCGCAATCAGTTACTTACGTCTTATTTTTTGTAAGCGCATCAGTTTTATTCAGTTGGTTCTGGATGCAGACTTCAGGTCTTGATCCGAAAAGTCAAGCAAAACAAATGATGGCTTCTGGGCTGCAAATTCCTGGATTTAGAAAAGATCCTCGAGTACTCGAACGCATGCTTAAACGCTATATTTATCCTTTGACTGTTATGGGAGGAATCTTTATTGGTCTTCTTGCATCTGTTGCAGATATGACTGGTGTCTATGGTGGTGGAACTGGTGTCTTACTTACAGTAATGATTATCTATAAACTCTATGAAGATATTGCAAAGCATCACATGGAAGATATGAATCCAATGCTTCGAAAAATGATGGTGCGATAAGTAAATGGCATTTTCAGATTTTCTTTCTCCAATACTCCTTCCTTTGCTTGAAAGTGTAGGTTCTTTTTGGACAATTGTTATTGTTAGTTTCTTTGTTTCTGGACTTACGACTATTGTATATAAGTATACAACCGATCAGACTAAGTTACGTAAGCTGAAAGCTGATTTGAAGCGACATCAAAAGAAGGCACAACAGTTACAGAAGGAAGACCCAAAAAAAGCAATGGCTTTGCAAAAAGAAATGATGAAGTTAAATGGTCAGTTTATGAAGTCTTCACTTCGTTCCACTTTATACACTTTTCTTCCAGTAATTCTTTTTTTTGGTTGGTTAAGTGCTTTCCTTTCCTTTGCTCCAGTAGTTCCTGGCGCGGGCTTTGATATAACAGTTGATGTACTGCCTTCAGCAGAGGGACCAGTAACGCTTGATCTTCCTGAGGGTTTTAGTGTGGCAACAAATCTCACAAAATATCCTGTTGACAATCAAGTCTCTTGGCGTCTCAGTGCTGAGACTGCCGGTTCGTATGAGCTTATTCTCCGCCATGTAGCTTCTGAAGAAGAGTTCATTCTCCCTATAGAAGTATCTTCAAATCAAGCACAATATGCGCCTGTACTTCCTGTAAATGGTGTTGCATTCGATACGGTAACTGTAGGCTATCAAAAATTACAAATATTTGATGGAATATTTATTCTTCAAGATATTCCTTGGGTGAATAATTGGGGTTGGCTTGGTGCGTATATTCTTTTCTCTCTTATTTTCTCAACATCTATGAGAAAACTTCTCAAATTAGCATAAAGCTTTATAAATAAAGCTACGTTTGTTTCATTCTAATCTTTGAGGTTAAAACTATGCCACGAGGAATGTTTAAATCAAGAACTTTCCGTCGAGTAGCTACTAAGTTACCTGGCGGATCAACAACCACTCGATACCTACGTCGAAAGCCTAATCCTGCACATTGTGCAAGATGTGGTACTCAACTTCATGGTATTCCTAGAGGTAACCCTGCAGATATCGCAAAGCTGTCCAAAACACAGAAACGGCCTGAGCGAATGTATGGGGGAGTGTTGTGCAGTCGGTGTCTTAAAGACACTATCAAAGTAGATGCGCGGCAATAAAGCCAAGCATTCTAACCATCTCGCAAGATACGGGCGACCTATCTTGATAGTTGATGAGAAGGAGGAAACAAAAAATGTTATATTCCATAGGAAGAGTTTGTATTAAACTCGCTGGACGAGACGCAGGAAAATACTGTGTTATTGTAGATGAACTCGAAAAAGGTTTTGTCACTATTGACGGCCAAACTCGACGGAGAAAATGCAATGTACTGCATTTAGAACCTACAAAACAAAGTGTTTCTGTTGCTAAAGGGGCGGATTCCGCTGCTGTTGCAGCTGCTCTGAAGGATTTAGATATTGAAGTTGCCCAAAAGGGAAGCAAAAGAAGTCCAAGTCCACGTACAGTGAAACAACACAAACAACATTCCAAAGAAAAGAAATAAGGCCTTGGCCTTCTTTGTATGTGCTCTGGCACATATTTTTTTTATTTTTCAACCCGAATACAATATTCTAGTGATCCTATGTGGACAGTTGTAATTTTTTGTTCTTTTTTTAGCTCTTGCACGTAGCGGTAAAAGCTTGCTTTCGAACATTTCTTATCCAGATCGACAAAGCGTTTCTTAAGTTGTATTGTTGTCTGCTGTCCTTGAAGCAATATTTGCAAGATACTGTGCTTAAGAGATTCTTTTTTACTTGAGAACACGTGTATAGAGGGCTCTATGTCGTATATATGGGGTTTTGAGACTGGACTGAGACTCTCTTCTTGAGGGAGTATATCTTCTTCATCCGTTAATTCATCCTTTTGAATTGTGGCTTCAGTGAGTGGTTGCGGATGTTCTAATTGTGATTTCATTCGCTCAAGCCGCTCTTGGAGCATACGAACGGCCTTTTCATACTTGCGCTCCTCCATAAAGACTACGAATGACTCAGGATTTTTAAATCAATGGTTTCATGTGCCTTGAAAAGGGAGTATTTCTTGTGTATTGTGGTCTCTTTCTGAGACTGTCTCAATAGTCTCAAATGAGTCTCAGTACTGAGACTGAGACTAATTATTCCATATTATTCAATATTAAAAGGTGTTCCAAACGAAATAAAGGGGTGTTCTGTGAGTCTCAGTACTGAGACTGTGATTTATTTCTTATTGGTAGAAACAATCTTGTTTCTGTACATCTAAATTGGCACTGGACATGTGCTCATAAGCTATTTAAACATCTCAAAATAACAGTATTGTGATGGCCACCCCCTCATGACCGCGGTCAATGAGTGAAATAAGAAGGGACAACCAAGGAGGTATAACCATGACATCAATAAATATAGATAAAAACACACCTGAAAAGAAATTCAGAGCAAGTCCAATTTCAGCAACGATTTGGACCAATGAAGTAAAGACTAAAGAAGGCGAAACACGCCTTTATCGAACTGTTTCTGTAGAACGTACCTATAAAGATAAAGATGGGGCTTGGAAATCAACAACTTCACTACGAACACAAGATTTACCAAAAGCTGCATTAGTAATCAACAAGGCCTACGAATATATTACTATTCGAGAAGAAGGCGACGGCATAGAGGAGATATAAAATGGCTGCAACAAAAGAATTAGATATCCAGGATCTTCCTGGTGTAGGTGCAGCAACTGCTGAAAAACTCATTGCTGGCGGTTATGATAATCTTATGTCTATTGCCGTATCCACTCCTGGCGAGCTAGCAGACGCTTCTGGTGTCACTGAAACAGCGGCTAGAAAAATGATTCAAGCAGCACGTTCAAACATGAACATGGGTTTTCAGTCAGGCGGTGACATACTTGAGAAAAGAAATACAGTTATTCGTGTTTCTACTGGAAGTCAAAGTTTTGATTCCATGATGGATGGCGGTTTTGAAACTGGAGCAATCACTGAATGTTTCGGTCAATATGGAAGTTCCAAGACACAAATCGCACATGTTTTGTGTGTAAGTGCTCAGGTTCAAGAACCAGGCGTTGTTGCTGTATACATAGACACTGAAAACACATTCCGTCCTGAACGTATTCAACAAATCGCTAAAGGTTTTGGACTAGATCCTGAAGAGACTTTAAACAATATTCGTGTAGCTCGAGCTTTTAACTCCGATCATCAGATGCTTCTTGCTGAAAAAGTCGATGAGTTAGTAAAAAACGGCGACAAGGTGCGTGTGGTAGTTGTTGATAGTCTTACTGCACATTTTAGAGCTGAGTTTGTAGGAAGAGGAACGCTTGCTGTACGTCAACAGAAACTAAACAAACATATGCACACGCTTGCAAAAATTGCGGATTTACATAATTGTTGCGTCTATGTAACAAACCAAGTGATGTCCAAACCTGATGCATTCTTTGGCGATCCAACTGAAGCCATTGGTGGAAATATTGTTGCGCATAACAGCACGTTTCGTATATACTTGCGAAAAGGTAAGAAAGGTACGCGAGTTGGTAAACTTGTAGACAGTCCTAATCTTCCTGACGGAGAATGCGTCTTTGAAATTGTGACTGAAGGTATTAAGGACATATAAAACCAAGAGTTTTTATACTTTTTTTCTTTTTTCTTTTCTATGCTCGTTATTAAGAAGAATTTTAACCAAGGTTATGTCAAACTAAAAATTTCTCTTCTAGATGATTTGTGGTATTTATCGCATCTCATTCTTCCAGGTGATCTTATTACTTCCAAAACTGAGCGTAAAATTAAAATTGGTGATGTAACTGCAGGAAGAACTTCTGTTGTTCGTAAAACTATCACTTTGCAACTCACCGTTATTGGAACTGAGCTAGAACAAGGAGGCATTTTGCGAGTAAAGGGTACGGTAGCCAGAGGAACTGATGACGTACCTTTAGGTGCTCACCATTCTTTTGGTTTGAGTTTGAATGATGAGTTTTCTTTAGAAAAAAAATCTTGGCCTGCATACTTGAAAGATAAGTTAGCAGACGCGGTCGCAAATACTGCACAGCAATTGTTAGTTGTTGTTTTTGATAGGGAGAAAGCTTTGTTTTCTGAAATAACACAACAAGGAATTAAACATGTGGCTGAACTAAAATCGGAAGTACAAAATAAACAGTACGCTACAGATGCTTCTTCTTCAGTTATTAGTGAAATTATTCATGAGCTTCAAGAACAAGTAAAACGTAAATCTTTTGAAACTATTATTGTAGGTTCTCCTGGATTTTGGCATGCTCCTTTCAAGAAACTATTGCCTGATGCTTTGCAAAAAAAAGTAGTTTTGGTTACGGCTTACGGTGCAGAAAAAAGTGTGGTAGGTCAATTGCTTGCTCGTCCTGAACTCAAGTCTCTTGTTGCAAACCAACGAGTTACAAAAGAGCAGGCAATTGTTGAAGAAGTTCTTACATCACTGGCTAAAGATAAAGTTGCCTATGGCTTTGAAGATGTTTCTGTAGCTGCACAGAATGGAGCGGTGTTGTCACTTATACTGACCAATGAGTACATTGAAAACGCTAAGCAACAAGCAACGTATGATGTAGTTGATCAATTGTTACAAACGGTTGATACGACAAGAGGGAAAATACATATTCTTTATGATGACGCAACAGCGAAAACTATCGATGGTCTTGGTGGTGTAGTTGCTATACTTAGGTGGAAGAATGCGGTATGAAAATGAGTTTGTTTCTTGGGTAAAACAAAAAAAAGAACTTGCTTTTCTTGATGATGCTTTCGTTCTCCATTACTTGCATAAAAATATCCATATTCTTCCTGATCTTGCTGTATACAATTCTTTTGAACAAGCACTAAGAAATAAAAAAATAAAGGCGTATCTTCGTGAAGTAAGAAAACAACTTCGTGAAGTATATGGTTTATTTCTTAAAGAACCTGTAACGATGCAACAGGTCAATCAAATCACTACTCTTGATGATGCTGTTGTTCTTCTTGACCAACATCGTTCAACAGAGGAAAGAATTCCTTATTACAAAACACTATATGCGCGTCTATTCGATGAATTATTCAAGAAGGGTCTTTCTAAAGATTTTCGATTACTGGATGTTGCGTGCGGCTACAATCCTTTCGCTTACCAGTTCTTACCTGTAGCTCCAACGGAATATGTTGCTGTTGACTTATCTTCTCGTGAATTAGCATGCATACAACATTTTTTTTCAAACATGAATATTTCTGGAAAAGCTTTTGGAGCTGATGTATTGAGTGATGCTTTTTTATCGTATCTTGAGAAAGAATGTTTTGATGTAGTTTTTTTCTTGAAAGCACTTGATTCTTTTGAGACGGTACGACGACATAGCTCTAAAAAATTATTAAGTGTGGTGCAAGCTCCGTTTATTGTTGTTTCTTTTCCTTTAGTATCTATTGGAGGGAAATCATCTATTCAATCTTCCAAAAGAGTATGGTTAGAACGTTTCTGTGAAAAGGAAGGTTGGGAGTTTACTACATTTTCTTTACCTAATGAGTTATTTTACTGTATACAAAAGTAACTACGCTTGTAGAGCACTATTCTGTAACTATTACTCGTGGGTTAAAAACAGTAACATATAAATAGTAGTTACGAGCATATCAACATTGGAAAAAGGTGAGAGGTCCTTTTTTGGAGGGAAAATTAATGATTGTGAAAGACGAGTTTTTAGGAAAGCTACGAAGGTACTTTTCGTTAAATCTATATGAAGCAAAGGTCTGGACTGCTCTTCTGTCAAGAGGAGTAAGTACTGCTGGTGAATTATCTGATATTGCGAATGTTCCACGTTCCCGTAGCTATGATGTCCTAGAATCTCTAGAAAAAAAAGGTTTTGTCGTTATGAAAATTGGCAAACCTATCAAATATATTGCAGTTCCACCAAAAGAAGTACTTGAACGCGTGAAGAAAAACTTGATGACATCTACTGAAGATCATATCAAGAAACTTGACGAGTTAAAGCAAACTGATATGATTGAAGAGTTAAACAACTTACACACACAAGGTGTTGAGCTTGTTGAACCTACTGATCTTTCTGGTTCACTTCGTGGTCGACTAAATTTATACAACCATATTGAATTCACTATTCGTGGTGCAGAAGAAACAGTTACTATTATGACGACAACCCAAGGTTTAGTTCGAAAAGTTGAAGGACTGAAACCTGTTATGGAAGAGTTAGTAAAACGAGGCGTAAAGATTCGTATTGCTGCACCTATCACAACGGATGAAGCAAAAGCTGCAGTAAAAGATCTGGACGGCATCGCAGAAATCAGAAATGTTGATCATATCAATGCACGTTTTGTTGTCGTTGATGGTTCTGAAGTTATTTTTATGGTTATGCATGATGATGAAGTACATCCAACCTATGATATTGGTATATGGGTGAATACTCCATTTTTTTCATCTGCATTAGATCAGTTGTTTGATTTAGCATGGGAATCATTAGCAAAGGTGACTAAGTAAATGGTCATATTTTCTTTTTCTTTGAGGTTATTGAATTGAATGATAAAAAACCACCTGTAAAAGAAGGTGAAGAACATTCTGCCATTGTTGGCAATGTAGGGGAAAAAGGCGATGGAATCTTACGAATTAAAGGTTTCGTAGTATTTGTTCCTCGTGTAGAAAAAGGCGATTTTGTAAAAATTCGTATCACTAAAGTATTGCCAAAAGTTGCTTTTGGGGAACTTATTGAGAAGCTCAAGTCTCCTCAGGAAGTCTTTAAGCCTAAAAAAGAGCCTTTGGACCCTGAAATAGAGAAATTATTGCATACTGAAAATGATTCTGAGAGCTTTGGCGATGAAGACGAAGACGAAGATTTATAAATAAATTTTACTTTCTTTCTTTTACTACCTTGTAAGGCAATAAGATACTCTGTATCTGCAACGTTGTTGTTTCAACTGCCTTACCTCATGAGCGCGGGTAAGAATGGTGCTTCAAGCTGTATTCTTTGTGCTTAGGTAAGTAAAAACTAGGTAATACACATGTCAGAAGAAAATTTGTTAATTCCCACAGAAGACTATCTCAAGTCAGGTATCCATATCGGTACCAAGTTTCGAACAAAATATATGGAAAAATTCGTCTATAAGACTCGTAGTGATGGTCTTTCTGTACTGAATATCCAAGAGATTGATAATCGTATCAAACTCGCAGCTCAACTCCTTGCAAAATATGAACCAGAAGAAATCATCGTCGTAAGCCGACGTGAAAACGGATGGAGACCTGTACGAATGTTTGCTAAAATTACTGGTGCAAAACATTTTCCTGGGCGATACCCTCCTGGTGTCCTGACAAATCCTCAGCTGAAAAACTTTATTGAAGGAAAAGTCATGCTCGTAACTGATGTAGGCCCTGATAAGAATGCAGTGAAAGACGCAGTAAAGGTAGGATTGCCTATTGTTGCACTTTGTGATACGAATAATCCTGCAAATAATGTAGATTTAGTTGTTCCTTGTAATAACAAAGGAAAGAAGAGCCTTGGTTTGGTATTCTATCTTTTAGCTAAGTATTATATGGAATTCAAAGGACTTTCAAACAAAGGTCAAGCATTTGAATACACTGTAGAACAGTTTACTGAAGAGTAAAGTGTATTTCTTTTATTTTTTCCGGTAACTCTGTTACTGACTCAACCGCATAGGTTGCTTTTCCTTTTTCTCCAATACGTATGGTAATCATTCCTAGAACATTTCCTGCAGTGATTCCAGGAACGTTGTCATCAATCATAATACATTCTTGATGATCAATTTTAAGTTCATCACAAGCCATTTCTAGCATTCGTGGATGAGGTTTTGCAACCAGCGCTTCATCTTCAGTTATGGTAGTATCAAAGTAAGGGAGCATATTGTGCTTTTTGAGAAGCCAATCAACATAATCTCTTGGTGAGTTAGTCACTAGCGCAGTTTTATATCCTCGTGATTTGAGAAGTGCTAATGTAGCTTTTGCTCCTGGAAACATTTCGATGCGTTCTAGATATGCGGGGTCTTTGACAGTAATGTCTTCAGGGTGGAGCGTGATACGTTTATGCTCGGCTAGCCACTGTGCAAAATCTTTAATACTCATTCCTGCGGTAACAAAACTTTCTTCTGAACTAAGTATAATATGTTTTGTTGCATAAAGATCATTCATAAATTCATCAATAATGGGTTGACTATTGACTATAGTTCCGTCAAAATCAAAGAGTATTGCTTTCTTCCTCATCGGTTCTCACTTCTTCTATTCCTAAATTAACTATATTGAAAAGAATTTCTTTATTTTCTTCTATTGATCGGTGTTTGCGAATAATTGCTCTTCGTACACCATCATCTTTTTTTTGTAATTCAATAAGGCATTTACTTTGGTATTTGAGCAAATCGCCTCCTACGATATTTACTTTTTCTTTATTTTCAAAATCTTGATAGACTTGATTTGTCAAGAGGACAGGTAAGTTATTTTTTCTTGCTATTTCAGTTAAGAGTGAAAGTTGCATGCCGAGTTGCCGATTCACTTCATATACATTTTTTGTCTGTCCTATTTCTAAACGGTAGAGCATTGCAATAGAATCTACAATGATGATACCGGTATGATCATGGTTAATTTTGCGTAGTTCACTAAATGCTTTTTTTTGCTCGGCAAACGTTGTTGGTTTAAAAATCATGATGTTGTCAAGTTTTTTCTCTACGTCATCAGTAATTTGTCGGAATCGTGAGAGGGAGAATGAGCCTTCGGTATCAATATAAATTATTTTTTTATCGGTGAAACTTGCAGCGCACAGTAAGCAAAGATTGGTTTTACCACTTCCTGCAGGACCATAAATAGTAGTAATCACTTCGTTTTCGTATCCGCCTTCAAGCAACCAGTCAAACGCTTCTGTTCCTGTACTTATTTTTGTTCTCATGATTCTTGTTGATCTATACTTTCTAATAGTATGTGAAGGCTCTTGGTGATGTCTTCACTTATTTTTTGATGTTGCGATGGGTGCAGATGCCATTTTTCATTTGTTTTTGTGTTTACAAAAAGGAAGGTAAGGCTTGCGTCCGCGACAAGCTCTTTCCAATGTTGGATGACATAGGAGACGTTCTGTTCATTATTAAAGGTAACCACGTACTTTCTATCGGTCTTCTTTTCAAAAGAGAGCTTTTCAAGAACAGGCAGGACAAGGTATTCTTTTGTTTCTTTTTTTTCTTCAACAAAAAATCCTTTTTGCAGGGGCGTGCATGAAACAATCTGTTTTTTCATACAGTCCTGAAATTTGATAAATATTTGCGTCCATTCAATGAGTTTCATACCGCTTCTTCTCCACGTACAAAATAATGCTGTAAGGTATAATTGTTGCGATAGCATAACTAAGTGCTAATAGATAAGGATTGTGATTCACTGCTTCAAAAGCAGGACTTGCTGCGATAATGAGACTTACTCGTTGACTAATAAGAATTGCACTCGCTATTGAAACAACAGGAATACTGATAGTCATAAACGTATGATGATGACTTTCAAGTTCTTCAAGTTCTGCTACAATCCATCCTGCAAAGAGGCCGAAAAAAATTCCGATGACTGACAGCGCAAGTATTGCTTGCGTCTGACTGAGAAGAAGCAGAACTGGCTGTGCTATCCATGCTCCGATAAGTGATCCTGAAGAGATAAGTACCAAAAGAATCCAAAGAAGAATTTCTTCATGTAACTTTTTTTTGCTACTCTTTTGCTTGTCTGCTTCGCGTAAAATTCCTTTAGCGTGGTCAATCTGCTCGTCTGACCACCCTTTCTCTTTTAATCGGTTCTCACGCAACTTCATAGAAAAATTTTGGACTTTAGTACTTAAAAACTTGTTGTTTATGTAACATCGGGTTCTTCGTCTTCATGCACGAGTTTAGCGATACTCGTGACTTTATCATCTGTGGAGAGTCTCATGACTCGGACTCCTTGGGTATTTCTTCCGATAATATTGATTTGTTCGGCACTTGTTCTGATGATAATACCGTTTTTAGAAATGAGAAGTATATCTTCGTTACCTTCAATAGCACGTACTCCTGCTACTGCACCGTTACGTTCGCTACAAAGAATGTTGCGTACACCTTTTCCTCCTCGGTTAATAAGACGGTAGTCGCTTACGTTGGTTCGCTTTCCGTAGCCATTCTCAGTAATAGTAAAGACTGTTTGTTCTTCAGTCACAGGAATCATTCCTATAACTTCATCATTACTTGCAAGACTAATACCTCGGACTCCTCGGCTTGTTCGGCCTATTGGACGTGCGTCAGTTTCATTGAATCGTACTGCTTGTCCATTTTTGCTTGCAAGAAGTAATTGTTGATTTCCATCGGTCTTGATAACTGAGATAACTTCATCTCCTTCATCAAGGGTGATTCCTCGAATACCGTTACTTCGTGGACGAGAATATGCTTCAAGATTTGTTTTCTTAATAGTACCTTGTTTGGTAGCCATGAAAAGGTAATGCTGATCATCAAATTCTTTAACAGGAATGACTGCTGCAACTCGTTCTCCTTTTTCCATTTGAATAAGGTTGATAAGTGCTTTTCCTTTTGATTGTCTACTTCCTTCAGGAATTTTATATATTTTTAGCCAGTGTACTTGACCTTTGTCTGTAACGACAAGGAGATAGGAATGTGTATTAGCTATGAAAAGATGCTCAACGATATCTTCTTCTTTCATATTTGTGCCAATAACTCCTCTTCCTCCTCTGTTTTGTACACGGTACGTGTCAATTGCGAGTCGTTTCGCATACCCTGATTTGGTGATGGTGATGACTTGATCTTCTTGAGGGATAAGGTCTTCATCTTCAATACCTTCATCGTCAAGTTCACTGATAGATGTTTTTCGTTCATCACCGTATTTTTCAAGTACTTCTTGAAGTTCAGATTTGATGATGTCTTTAATTTTATCTGTACTTGCAAGTATGCTTTTGAGTTCTTCAATGAGTTGGATAGTTGCTTCATAATCTTCTCGGATTTTTCCTTGTTCAAGATTTGTTAAGCGTTGTAATTTCATATCAAGAATTGCTTGAGATTGTTTTTCAGATAAGGAATAATTTGCTTGTAGCGCGTCACGAGCATCTTGTGTTGAAGCTGATTTTTTAATAAGTGCAATAACTGCATCGACATGATCAAGTGCGATAGTAAGTCCTTCAAGAATGTGCGCTTTAGCTTCTGCTTTGCTCAAATCGTATTGAGTTCTTCGCGTAACAACTTCTTTTCTGTGTTCGATAAAGTAAACGAGCATTTCCTTAAGATTGAGGACTTTTGGTTGTTTGTTTACGAGTGAAAGAAATATGATCCCTTGAGTGGTTTGTAATCGTGAGTGTTTGTAGAGTTGGTTTTTTGTTACTTCAATATTTGCATCTTTTTTTAGCTCAATAACGATGCGTGTTCCTGTCCGATCACTTTCATCTCGTAAGTCACTAATTCCTTCGATACGTTTGTCACGGACATTGTCTGCAATTTGTTCAAGCAATGCGGATTTATTGACTTGATAAGGAATTTCTGTGATAATGATTGCTGTTTTGTTTCGTACCGGTTCTTCATGCATGACTGCACGAACTTTTACTTTTCCTCGGCCATGATGATATGCGCTCAACAGTCCATTTTTCCCGATGATAGTTCCTCCTGTGGGAAAATCAGGTCCGGTAATGTGTTCCATAAGTTCTTGAATTTCAATATCTTCATTGTCAAGCAATGCAATAGTTCCATGAATAACTTCAGTCATATTATGCGGTGGAATATTAGTTGCCATTCCCACTGCAATACCGTTGGAACCGTTAATAAGTAGATTTGGTACACGTGTTGGAAGCACGCTTGGTTCTTTGAGTGTTTCATCAAAGTTATTCGTAAAATCAACTGTCTCTTTTTCAATATCTGCGAGAACATCAGCACTTATTTTGGAAAGCTTTGCTTCGGTATAACGCATTGCTGCCGCTCTATCGCCGTCAACACTACCAAAATTTCCTTGACCTTTGATGAGAGGATATCGTAAAGAGAAATCTTGTGCCATTCGCACAAGACTGTCATATACTGCGCTATCGCCATGAGGGTGGTACTTACCAAGTACTTCTCCTACAATACGTGCACTTTTTTTATAACCTTTAGAGAATGTAATTCCCATCTCATTCATTGCAAACATAATACGACGATGTACAGGTTTAAGACCATCACGAACATCAGGCAGTGCACGCCCTACAATAACGGACATCGCATAGTCTAGATAGGCCGTTTTCATCTCATCTTCGATGACTGCAGAAATGATTTTTCCTCCGTTAACGGAAGGTTGATTTTCGTCGTTATTCACAACTTGATAGAACTCTGTTTTGCTTATAAATGTTTCTCTTGTTATTTGGCTAATAACTTGTCTATACGGTCTCTATTGACCACAAATCCTTTTCCACAATACACGCATTTTTTAGTCTTACCTATTGCTTCACCGCGCGACTCATATTTCATACTTTGATGACAGTTTGGGCAACGAAGAACAAGAAGCATTTTACAAGTAATCTTCCTCAGGTTTTTTTTCTTCCTCAGGCTCATCTTCTGCTGTTTTTTCGACAGGTTCAGCATTACGTTGAGGAATATTTTGGGATTCTACTCGTTGTGCTAATTGTGTAATTCGACTATCAATGTCGGTGAGAAATTCTTCTTCTTCTTTTCGTTCTTCTTGTGTTTTTTCTTTTCGAATTGGAGAGTCAAAAATTCCTTCATGATCGGTGCTATCGTCCGCTTCAACAACTTCTAGACCACCTAATTTTTGTTGTTGTTCTTTTTTGACTTCTTCTTCAATCGCCGCGCGTCGTTCTTCTTGACTTCGCAGTTGACTAAATACTTCGCGAATTTCTTCATCTCCTTCGATGTCAAAATAATTATAGAATTTATCAGTGATTTTGAGTATGTAGCTTCTTCCAGATTCTTCTTTGGTGACGAATTTTTCTTTAACAAGTACTTTTACATGATCATAACTTACTTGTCCTCGCATAGAAACAATGTCTGACTGGAGAACAGGACTTTTGTATGCAATTACTGCTAAGGTTTTGAGAAGTGCTGGTGCAAGCTCGGTTTCACTTACTAGACGTTGAATATATTCAGTATATTTTGCACGTACTGTAAGTTTCCATTTTCCTTGATACTCGCTGATAACTAGGCTTGTGTCTTGCTGTTCGTAGTAGCTTTGTAATTCTTGCACTGCAGTTTTTATTTTCGCAGGTGTGCTTTCGGTAAGTGATTGCAACTCGCTTTCTTCAACGCCTTTTCCTGACGCGAAGAGGATTGCTTCAATTTTTTTTGCAAGTTCATTCATTGTAAATGATAATTACCTTTTTCTTCTCGCACTTTCCCTTCTTTAATAAGGGCTTCCAAAAATTTCTTGGTATGCTCAACATCCATTCCAATTTGTTTAGCTAGTACACTCACTTCTTTCGTGTGTTGTAAGGCAAGCAGGAGAGCATTTCGCGTCATTGCATTGAAGTTCTTCACAAGGACGTGATGTTGTCCTTGGAGATTTTTCTGCACCATCCCTATTTCATGAAGTCGAGCGAGAAGATCGTTTAACCAGTGAGTAAGTTCTTGTTGCTGGAGTGTTTTTGAGTCAGGTTCAAGTACTTCTACTGAGGCTGGAGTGAAGTTAAGACAGAGCCAAGTAAGTTTTTCCATGTCTTTGACAAGAAGTTCAAGTTCTGCAATAACACTAAAGACGCCTTCTTCAAGTTCGTTCGTGTCTTCGTATTCTTCTTTTAAGAGTGTGATATCTTCTTGTGATGCCACTTTTTCAACATATGCTTTTAATGTTTGTTCAATGTGACTTTTTGGCTTTCCTACAAGTTCAAATATAACTGCAACTCGTACATATCCTTCTTCTATGTGTGCTCGAATTTCTTTTTTATTCATTCCGTGTAGCTCCTTTATGTGTAGTTGCTTGTGACGCCTTATGCTTTATAAAAGTTCCTTCCTTTATAAATCGTTTTTTTAGATAGATGGTTAATTGTATTCCTGCAAGTAAAAGAACGCTGCCTCCGAGTAATTTTGTTTTGGATGAGATTTGTGTGCCAACAACGGCTCCGGTGACTACGGGAACTTGGACTTCTTCTCTGTTTTCTTTTTCTTTTTCCAGTGTATCTTTGAATGTCTTTTCAACTGTAAATAGTATTGTTTCTTCCTCCTGCATTTCTTCTTTGTCGTTTTGCACAATGGTAGTGAAGGTAGTATTTGCCTCAAGCCCGGAAAAAGTAAAAGTTGAAGTTATTTCTTTGTCGGTGCTTATTTCTTGCCTTTGACTTTGGTTGCCTGCGCTGACATTGATAACGTAGGGTGCAGTACCTTGGCTGCGAACATACCAGTGTATGTCATCAGCAAGTTTCGTTTGCCGTGTATAAGTGTTGACAAGAGAAAGTTCTTTTTGCACTGTTTCTTCTTTACCTGTAGCGAAATATGCTTCTTGTTGTCGTTGTTTTCCTGAAAGAACAATTTTTGCATAGGCTTCATTTGGTGGAATGAACTGAAGTGTCATAGTGGTTTGACTTCCTGGCTCAACAACTAACTGTGCAAGTGAACGTATTTTTTTATTATCAATAGTTTCAAGTTCCACTTTGTAGTTTGTTTCTTCTGGTGAAGTAATTTGAATAGTTGCCTCTACTAGTTCTTTGACGTCTTCTACTTCAATAAGAAGTACTTCTTGTTGTGTTTCACCGTCAATTCCTATGATTGTAGCTGTGGCGTAGTTTCCACAGTTCGTGCTGGCTTTTGCTAGAAGGTGAAGATAGCTATGGTCTTGAAGTGATTTTGAAAGTGTATAGCTTTTTTCATTTTGATTGTTTGTAGTTATTTTTTTCTTGACAGTCTCTCCCCAGGCATCTTCTATCCAGTAGGTGATGCTGTACTCTTCTGGTGAACTATCAAATGCGGGACGAAATAAAATTTTTTCTCCTTTTTCATATTGTGCTGCGTCAGTGTCTATCGCAAATTGCTTGGGACAGACTTGGGTTTCCGTGATTGTTTCTGGTGCTGTTGTTTCGGTGTCGTTAGTTTCCGGTATTGGAGGTAACACTTCTGAATCATTTTGTGGAGTTTGCACGCTTTCATTTATGGGAGAAATCTCAGGGGGAGTTGTCACATTATGCACTGCACACAACCAAGAAACATTCCATTGCAGGCTTGTGTTTTCATACTTAAAGAAAATTTGTTGTGGATTGTCGCTAGCAATGAAGTTGCCAGTGCTACTTGTTGTATATTTGTTGATTGTTTTTGTAATGTTTTTACTGTGGTTTCCGTTACCTTGGTGTTTGTAGGTGTATGTAAAGCTGAGTTGTTCTGCCCCACTGATATAATTTTCTCGCTCAATGCGAAATACTTTTTCTGTATCTACACAGCTAGTGAGTTGTGGCGTTACTGTCACGTGTTCAGTATCGATAACGATTTGTTTGCTTTGGAATTCTTCTGCATAACTACCGGGGAGAGTTGTCAGTACAATGCATATCAAGAGTATATATTGCCATTTCATACATTGATTACGTTTTTTTCTTTTTTAGTAGGTATTTCTCTTTTTTCCGGAACATTTTCGTTGTCGTACTTTGAGAGTGGTGAGAAATCTTTTAAAAGCAACTTCGTCTATGTAGTTTTAAAAAGAGGTGTTGTAGGTGGGTATACTAAATTTTCTCAAGAAAAAACGTCATGTTGCTAGCCAAACGGCTGCTGATTTGCCTCCGCCACCTCCAACCACTACAACTGAGCCCCTAGATGCTGCTGAAAAAACGCCGCAAACTCCTCCTCAAACGATGCCTCCACTTCCTTCTCAAGAACCTGTTGCAGCTCCTGTAACTGAAACGACAACTACGCAATCTCCTAGTATAGTTCCTGAAACTCCTATGGCCTCCGCTGCGCCGGCAGTAACTGACGATGATGTGCCACTTGATCTCCCTTCTTTATCTACACAATCCTCAACTTCGCCACCGATGGAAAAAACGGTGCCTGAGCTACATATTGAAACACCTGAAACTGAAGCCTCTCAACCTGAGGTTTTCCAACCTGAAATCAAAGAAAGTAACTCTGTGGCGGAACCTGAAAAACCACCCTCACTTGAACAACTCACTCAACCTGAAGCTCCAATTTCACCAGACGAACTGCCTTTGCAAACAGCAGAGAAGCAGAAAGCTCCAGCAGTCTCTACAGAAAAAAAAACAGAACTTGCATCTTCCTCAGCGCATGAAGCGCCTTCATTTACTATTCCTGACAATTATGCAGATCTTATTCCTGAGGAAGTATTTATCAGTAAACCAAAATACGTATCATTTCTAGGAAATATCGAATTACTCAAAAAACAATTAGCACAAGAAAATACTACGTCTATCACTGCAGAAGCCTACACAAATATCTTAAAAAAAGGGATTAAGCAGAGTTTAGCAGCTGAAGATGTCTTATCAAAAATAGAGGAGCATATACTCTTCTCATAGGTGAAAATCATGGCGCAAAAATCATCCGTATTTATCAAAATTGACAATTACCGAGAAGTTCTTGATTTGGCTGACGAGTTGAAACAACAGTTACTCGCAGTCAAAGAATCTTACAAGGAATTGGAAGATATTCGTACTGAAGAACAAAAGGAACTAGATATGTGGAAAAAACACTTGCAAGATATTGAACGACAATTGCATGAAGTTGACCAGACTCTTTTTGAACCGGAGCAATAATAACAATGTCAGACTCGTATTTTATACAATTGAAGGAACCTAAACATTTGCAGATGAATATTTTGTCTGCATCAAAGAATATTCTTCAAGTGACACGTTCTCAACTCCATTTAGAAAAGCTAGCGAAACAGAAGTTTGAGTTGCGTGATTCTATTACGTCTCAATTGCACTATATTGCAGATACAGTTGCTCGTTTACAACAAGAGCTTCCACACCAAGACTTGCTCAAGGAATTTCATGCACAACCTCAGCGAAGCATTGCTCAGAAGCATGAAACAGTTTCACCTGTTGCTCCTCCTTCTTTATCTGAGATTGATAAATTAAACGAAGCTATTCTTTCTATTGAGAAGAAGCTTGCAAACCTCAAATAGTTTTATATATCATATCCTTCTTCTCTAAGAAAGCTCATTATGCAGGAATGCCGGAGCGGTCAAACGGGATGGACTCAAGTGTTATTGAGTGAAGAGCCAGCAATTGCTGGTAATGACTGAGCAATCCATTGACTTATGTCTACAGGGGTTCGAGTCCCTTTTCCTGCATACATTTATGCGGAAGAGGTCCGAAAAAGAATTCTTTTTCACCGCCTTTTCTTGCATTATATTCATAGAAAAATGGTAGTACGTATAACTCCTTTAGGCGGTGTCGGTGAAGTTGGACGTAATTGTATTGCTGTTGATATTGATGGAAAAATTATTATTTGCGACATGGGTTTTCATTTAGAAAGGTACATTTCAGTCACAGGGGATGATTTTCCTGGAAGAAAGCATCTTCTTCGTCGCTTACTTACTGCTCAGGCCATCCCTGATAGAAGGTGGTTGATGCGCAGGAAAAAAGATATTGTTGGCATATGTATTTCTCATGCTCATCTCGATCACGTAGGAGCACTTCCTTTCCTAGCAAAATCTTTACAGTGTCCTATTTATGCGACGCGTTTTGCGGGAAATATAATTCGAAGCCTTTGTCAGCAGCACAGAGTAACGCCGAGTTTACATATAGTAAATCCTGGAGATACTGTTTCTGTAAGTGGTATTCCTGTTGAGTTTATTCGTCTTGCACATTCTACTCCTGAGTCTTGTTTGCTTGCTTTGCATTCACCAAACGATGGAATAATTATGTATGCTAATGATTACAAAAATGATACGCATCCACCATTTCAGCCTCCTTCCGATGTGAGTCGTCTGCAGGCTTTGAAAGGTAAAGTATCTTTTTTAATTGTTGATTCTTTGTATGCTGACACGCCAGGCAAATGTTTATCAGAGTCACAGGCCAGAGAGGAAGTGCTGGCTCTTAAAGAAAAACTTGAAGATAAGCGAGCTATTGTGCTCTCTACATTTTCATCTCATATTTCACGAATTCGTTCCTTAATTGATCTTACCTTATCTCTTGGTCGAACACCTATTTTTGTTGGTCGATCATTGTCAAAATATTTAGAAGCTGGAGAGCATATTTATCCGGAAAGTAAACGCTACAAGCAGTTGAAGTTTCGTTCTGATATTAACCGTTACCTAGAAAAAGTAGGTGATCCAACAAAGTATGTCTTTATTGTGACGGGCCATCAAGGAGAACCTAATGCAGTGCTTTCTCGTATGGCTGATGGAATTTTTGATTTCAAGCAAGGAGATGTTGTTGTCTTCTCGTGTAAGACTATTCCTACTCCAATTACTATTGATAACCGTGAACGTTTAGAAACTCAGTTAAAAAAGCAAGGGGTGGAATGTATAACAGATGTTCACGTTTCTGGTCATGCTCATCAACAAGACCACAGAGAATTATTTGATTGGGTGAGGCCAACTCATGTGCTTCCTTCTCATGCTGAACCTTCTGGTGTCAAAGCTTGTGAAGAGATTATTAAAGAATTCGATGACATTTCTGCTGTAAAACTCGGCTTATTAGAATCTTTTAGCTACGGAGCATAATGTTTATATATGTCAAACTATTTGTTTTATTATCGTATGTACGGGGAATTATGAATGAAACTTACACTTGCAGAACCAAAGTATTTGAAAGACAGCTTAGCAATTATTTCTGAAATCGTGACAGAAGCGACTATTCATCTCACTGATAATGGTATGCAGCTTATCGCAATGGATCCTGCAAACGTTGCAATGGTATCTTTTCAACTCCTTTCCTCTTCATTTGTCACTTATGAAAAAAAGGACACAGAAAAATTTACTATTAATTTGAATACGCTCAAGCAAGTACTTCGTCGAATAAAAGGTGGCGACACGCTCACGATGGAAGATGAGGAAAACAAGTTGAAGTTAACCTTGCAGTCTTCTTCCAAACGAACATTCTACTTGCCCCTCATTGAACTCGAGGATAAGAATCAAAAAGTTCCTGATCTTTCCTTTACAGTTACCGTCAATACTGCTTCTCAGATTTTTAATGATGCGGTTGAAGATGTAGATGTTGTTGGTGAAAGTGTTCATTTATCTGCTTCTCCAAATATTTTTTCTGTCAGTAGTAAGGGCGATATTTCTAAAGTGAATGTTGACATTCCTGCTGATACAGTTACTGCAGTGAACTGTGAAGATGAAGACGCTTCAGCGAAATATTCTATTGAGTACTTGAAAAAAATGATGCAAGGTGCAAAATTAGCTGATACTGTAGCAATTAAATTCAGCAAAGATTACCCTCTTCGTCTTGAATACGTTGTGCAAAATAAAGTAGAGCTTGCTTTTGTTCTTGCACCTCGTGTGGATAATGATTAATTCAGATAATTAACAATCTTTATTAGACAGATTTTCTTTTCATTTTTTATGGATACTGAGTTACTCAAGCAATACTTACAAAATGGAGAACATAATTATGTGGATCTCTGTCGCCGTGTAGCAAAAGCGGTAGCTGATGAGGTTATGGAGGAAGAGGATTTTTTTCAAGCTCTTATTCACAAAGAGTTTATTCCTCCGTCTATGGTGCTTTGGACTGCAGGTGAGAAGCATCCTTGCTACGCTTCTGATATTGCGCTTCCTTGGGAGCAACGAGAAAAAATTAGCAGTATGTTGGCGCATGGTTTAGGAGTATCGCTAGAAGTACCTGAGTCACATACAGATTTTGGTCAGAATTTTGTCAGTTTTTTACTTTCTTTTAAAAATGTTTTGCAACGTGCTAAGCGCCCCGGCGCAACTATGCTTACGTGCAAAGATACACATCCTTGTATTGAAGAGTTTATAGGATTAAAAAACAAGCATAAGGAATTAACACATATTAATTTCTCTGTTGTGCTTACAAAAGAAACTATTTCTGAGTCTCTTGTGCGAGCCGCTCATGCATGCGGTGATCCAGGAATTATTTTTCAAGAAATGCGCAGTTCACTTGTTGCTCCGTGTGCGCAGTCCGCAATAATTCACTGGCAAAGTAAGTGTTACGTGCATCTTAATCTAGCAAGTTTCGTTCGTAAAGGTATGTTTGAAGTTGAAGAATTTTTGCAAGCCCATACACTTGCGATGCGTTTTGTGCAACGATGTCATAAAAAACATACCTACGTGTCTGAACAAAATAATGAAGCATCTGAGCACGCGTCAATACATATTGGTGTTTTAGGTCTTCAAGAATTTCTTGAAGGTCTGGTACTCACTCCTGATAGTTCTGAGGCAAAGCAATTGTGTGCATTTCTTGGACGAGTTCTTGGAACACAAGGAGCTATTTCTCCCACAGGAGCGACGAGTCGCTTGTTAGGTGTAAGTTCAGGAATAGAATTAGAAACCTACAGTTTTGAAGACCAGATAGCTTTGCTTGCCACATTGCAAGAACATATTGGTGGGGCTATGAGTAAAACTGTTGTGTTACCTGCGAATGCGAGAGTTGAACAAACACGAAATGTGTTTGAGCTTGCTAAGTCGCGTGGACTCAAAGGTATCACTGTGTATAGAAAAAATTCTTTATCATAAAAAAATGGGAGGCAATTAAGACTGGCACCGTTTTTTTGCCTCGCCGCAAAAAAATAACGCACCAGTCTTGGTTTGCTTGCCAATTCACACACACCCAGTTCCACCAGGGGAAACACTAGGTTTAGTGTTTGCAACTTGTACAAACACTACATCTAGTGTTCTTTATTGTTCTCTGGTTTATATACTTTTCTTTTCATTTCTTTATTTGTTTAAAACTTCTTATCATTTCATTTCATCTTTACCCGCTAAGTTTAAATGTTGTGGGGAGCTTATACTTTTCATGAAAGAACAACTTTCCGCTGTGGAACTCTCGTACGCACTAAAAGAATGGGATCATTTTGTTGGTGCTAAAGTAGAAAAAGTTTTTGGTCAAGAGAAACCTGATGACATATTTCTTATCTCTTTTCATAGTTCGCAAGTGGGAAAGTTGTATTATTATATTGACTTGAAAGGTGTAGTCTGTCAAGTTGATTTTAAGCCTGATTTCCCGAATGTTCCTCCTCATTTTGTTGCAAGTCTTCGTAGAAAAATAACAAATGCTCGCCTGCAATCTATTGAACAGATTGGTTTTGAACGTATTATTAAATTAAGCTTTATGTCAAAGCACGGTCTAAGTTTTCTCTATATTGAGTTGTTAACACCGGGAAATATGATTCTTACTGATGAATCAGGTCTTATACTCACTACATTATACCATAAGACTTGGAATGAAAAACGAGATATTCGACCAGGGAAAGTATATGTGTTACCTGAAGCGAAAAAAGATCCAAGAACATTTTCTTATGATGAGTTTTCTGTACTAATGCAAGAATCTGATTCACCAATTATTGTGAAGTCGCTTGCGATGACTTGTAGTCTTGGAGGAGTATTTGCAGAGGAAGTACTTGCACAGACTTCTATATCTAAAAAAACTCCTCCAAAAGAGCTCTCGGATGCGCAACTTAAAGAAATTTATGAGGCTTTGCAGGCAGTCTTGTCAAGACCTATTGCTGCTGTAAGAACAGAGGATGCTGTTTTTCCTTTTGCTCTGGCTAACGCAGGTACAGGTTCTTTGCAGAAATCCTTTAATAAGGCTATTGCTGGTTTTATTTTAGAGAAAGAGGAAGCTAAAGAACAGAAAGATTTAGCTTCACAAACAGCGAAACGAAGAAACAAGTTTGAGAAAATTGTCTTTGCACAGCAAAAACAGCTTGAAGGGTTAGAGAAGAAGGAACAAGAGTTTCAAGCTAAAGGAGAGTTACTCTATGAGAAATACAAGGAACTTTCAACACTTCTCTATCAATTTAATGAAGATAGTAAAAAACTCTCTACAAAAGAACTAGAAAAAAAGTATCTTTCCTTTCCTTTTGTTTCTAAGATTGATTTCAAAGAGAAAACAATTACTCTTGAGGTGCCCCATGTCCAAAGCTAAGCTTTTGCAACGCTACGTTGATTTGGGTCACGATTTTAATCCTGATACTGTTGATATACAAAAAACTTTGCGCATCAATACGCTTAAAATTTCTGAAAGTGACTGTGTTGCTCGTCTTCGCCAAAAAAGTGTCACGCTTACTGCTCTTGATCATATTCCTGCAGCGTATGTGTATGACGCACCTTTCCCTTTAGTTTCTTCTGAAGAGTATTTATTAGGGTATCTTTACTTACAAGAAACTGCAAGTATGCTTCCTGCGCTCATTCTTCTTGAAGATGGTGCTACGCCAAAATCTATTCTTGATATGTGTGCTGCTCCAGGTTCAAAGACAACGCAACTTGCTCAGTTAACACAGGATAAAATTCCTATTATTGCTTTGGATATCACCTTACCTCGTCTAAAAAAAATCGAGTTCAATTGTGAGCGTTTAGGTATACAGAGTGTGCTCACCTATCGAAAAGATGCAGTGTATGCTGCAGATATTCTACCTTCTTGTTCTCATGTGCTTCTTGACGCACCGTGTTCAGGAAACTTTTGTATTGAAGCTGATTATTTTACGAAGCGTTCGCCAAGAGATTTTAAAGATCGTTCTCGTTTACAAAAAGAATTGTTTCGTTCAGCGTATCAAGTGCTTGAAGTTGGTGGCACCTTAGTGTATTCCACTTGTTCTTTAGAACCTGAAGAAGATGAATTACTGGTGCAGTGGGCACTCGATACCTATGAAGATATGGTTTTAGTTGATATTTCACTTCCTTACGGCGAACCTGGCGCAACAACGGTCTTTGGAAACGAACTTTCTTCAGAGCTTGCAAAGACAAGAAAACTGTGGCCTGACAAAACGAAAACACAGGGTTTTTTCCTTGCGAAGTTCACTAAAAAGCAGGACTTTTAAACTCCTCTTTTTTTCTTGTTTATAATGGCTGGAAAGAAACGTAAAAAGAAAGATTTTTTCAAAACCTTTGATTATTCTTCCCTTGAAAAGACTGAGCCTGTCTGTAAACATTTTGGTTCTTGTGGTGGATGTAGATTCCAAAATATAAGCTATGCAAGCCAAATTATGGTCAAAGAACAGTATCTTGAGCATCTTTTCAAAAAACCTGTGGAAGTTGTAGCAGCACCTTCTCCTTATTATTATAGGAACCGTATGGATTTTATTTATGTCCAGGGAAAGTTGAGCCTTAGAAAAACTTTTGACACTATCATCCCTATTGAAGAGTGCCATCTCATTCCTCCTTATTTTCTTGAGTTATTTCAAAAGACACAAGAACTTCTCGCAAACTATCAATTTCCTCATTATGACTTAGAAGAACAAAAAGGTTTTCTTCGCTATATTACCTTTAGATACGCCCCGACTACAAAGCAAAGTATGCTTATTGCCACATCAACTACTCCACAAGACCCTGCACTTGAAACGCGTTTTAAAGAGTTTCTCAGTAAGTTAACCTCACTGGCTGACTCAGTATATTGGTTTATTAATGACACGTTAACAGACGTTTCTATTCCTCCAACAGAACCCGTGTGGCAAGGAGGAAGCCCCACAATTAAAGAAATTATTCTTGAAAAGTCCTTAGAGTACGGCCCGCATAGTTTTTTCCAGTCAAATACAGCAATGGCTGAGCACGTCTTTTCCATCATGAAAGAATTTGTTTCAGGAAACACCATGGATATTTGTTGTGGTGTGGGCGCAATTACCTTAGGTCTTGAGAAGCAAGCTAATTCCATGCTTGGTATTGAACTCGTAAGTCAAGCTATAGAGCAGGCGCAAAAGAATGCTAAGCGCAATAATTCCAAAGCTCTTTTTTTCACTGCAGATATGAAACATCTCAAAGACTACGCACCGCTTGAAGTAGATACGATTATTCTTGATCCTCCTCGTGCAGGAGTAGGGAAAAAACCTCTCAAACGAATTCTTGAACTTGAACCAAAAACAATAGTGTATCTTTCTTGTAATCCTAAAACACAAAATTCTGATCTAGCACTCATTGAAGAATTAGGAGGCAAGTACGAAATAATCTATCATAAAGCCTTTGATTTCTTCCCGCAAACTCCTCATGTAGAAAGTTTAGTTGTGCTTAAGAAAATATAATTTATTTTTGCGTGTCAAGCGTAACAGCCAAATTATCAAATTTTGCTACTTCAATAATCATATTGTAGAATGGTTGTTCACCGTAAAATTGAAAGACTTGATCTATTTCTGCTCCTTGATCGAAGCGTCTGTTAAAATATTTAATAGTTCCATTTCGATAAGAAACCATGTTTTGTTCTGCTGCAGCTTCGTAAAGGAGGTGTTGTGTAAGAATTTCAGCCATTTTTCCTCGAAGCGTAGAATATCTGTTTTGTTTATCTC